>JAMWCI010000110.1 GCA_023818655.1 Candidatus Omnitrophota bacterium | reverse complement strand
GCAAAGTGTATCCCTTTCAACTCCCGGCCGGGAATCTTTAGGTCTCGTCCAACGCGACAACCGCAGGCAAGGCAAAGCGCATCAAAATCTGCCATTAGCTTGGCAACAGGAATATCCAGTCCCACATTAACTGCCTTCCGGAATTCAATCCCCTCTTTCTCTAAAATCCTAATGCGCCTGTCCAATATACCTTTCTCCAGCTTAAAATCAGGTATGCCATAACGCATAATCCCGCCGATATTATTATCCCGCTCAAAGACAACTACTTTATGACCGACGCTATTAAGCTGGTCTGCGCAGCTTAAACCAGCAGGACCAGAACCGATAACCGCGATTCTTTTTCCCGTGCGTCTTGCCGGATGACGACTCTTTATCAAACCGTTCTTAAAGGCATACTCAATAATGGCAAGCTCATTCTCCCTGATAGTTACTGGCTCATCGTTTATGCCTAATACACAGGCGTACTCGCAAGGCGCCGGACAGATCCTGCCGGTTATCTCAGGAAGATTATTGGTTGCCTCTAACAACGCAAGCGCATCTTTAAAACGTCCCTGAAAAAGATAGTCGTTCCACTCCGGTATATAATTGCCGATGGGACATCCCCAGTGACAGAAAGGAGTGCCGCAATCCATGCAGCGGGAGGCCTGTTCTTGAGAATGTGTCTCTTTGGGAATAGCGCCTACTTCTGCATAATCCCTTATCCGCTCACAGACCGGCCTAAGTTTACTTACTTGTCTTTTTACTTTTAAAAAACCTTTTATCTTACCCATCCTGCTTCCTCTTTATCCGTCCGATATCTCGGCTAACTTAGTCAGCCGAACGGATTTGTCCTCCTGCAGAACTCTCTGGTATTCCAAAGGCATAACCTTGCTAAACATCTTAAGCTCGGCTGTAAAATCGTTTAGGATTTTTCTGGCTATTGCGCTCTGCGTATATCTGTAGTGATTTTCCAAAAGGTGCCTGATAGTCTGGATATCTTCTGCATCGGGCTTCTGTAATTCCACCATCTCCGGATTGCACTTATCTTTGAAATCTCCGGAGATATCGTAAACATAGGCAATACCGCCGGACATACCCGCAGCGAAATTCCTGCCTGTCTTGCCTAATATCAATACCCTGCCGCCAGTCATATATTCGCAGCCGTGGTCGCCTACGCCTTCTACCACCGCATATAAACCGGAGTTCCTGACACAAAACCTTTCTCCGGCAACCCCGCGGATATAGGCCTGACCGTTTATCGCTCCATAAAAAGCAGTATTACCAAGGATGATATTGTTCTCTGCGGGATAATCGCTGGCCGGGTCTGGATAGATTATAATTTTTCCTCCGCTAAGACCCTTACCCACATAATCATTAGCCATCCCGCTTAATTCAAAGGTTATCCCGCGGACAAGCCAAGCCCCAAAGCTCTGCCCAGCCACACCGTTAAATTTGAAATGAATGGTGTCTTCACTTAAACCATCCTCCCCGAATCTCCGGCAGAGTTGGCCGCTAAGCATAGCGCCGGTGGCGCGGTCGGTGTTATTAATAGGTAGTTGCGCCTTTACCGCCTTGGTTTCGCTGAATGCCGGCTGGGCAAGTTCAATCAGTTTTAAATCCAGCGCTTTTTCTATCCTGTATTCCTGTTTCCTCGTGCAATAACCAATAATATGTTTGGTTGTCTTCGGCTTATAGAGTATCCGGGAAAAATCCAACCCTTTGGCTTTCCAGCTCAGGATATCCTGATTTACCTCCAGAAGGTCGGTTCTGCCCACCATCTCGTCTATTTTACGCATACCCAGACTACTCATAATCTGACGCAGTTCCTCAGCCACAAAATTAAAATAATTAATAATATACTCGGGTTTTCCGTTAAATCTATTCTCCAGGATTTCATCCTGAGTTGCCACCCCCACCGAACAGTTGTTCAGATGGCAGTGCCGCAACATCGCGCATCCTAACACAATCAAGACTGAGGTGCAAAAACCGAATTCTTCTGCGCCCAAGAGACAGGCGATAGCCACATCGCGGCCAGTGCGCATCTGACCATCCACCTGTAAACGCAGCCGGCTGCGTAGGTCATTCAAAACCAATGTCTGATGTGTTTCTGACAAACCCAACTCCCAAGGTAGCCCCGCATGTCTTATTGAACTTAAAGGCGAGGCGCCTGTGCCGCCGTCTCCTCCGGAGATAAGAATCATATCCGCCTTGCCTTTGGCTACTCCAGCAGCAATAGTCCCCACCCCTACCTCAGAAACAAGCTTTACGCTGATACGCGCGCGCGGATTCACATTCCTAAGGTCAAATATCAATTGCGCCAAATCTTCAATGGAATAAATATCATGGTGCGGAGGAGGTGAAATCAAGGTAACTCCGGGTGTAGTGTAACGGGTACGGGCGATAACTGCGCTTACCTTATGCCACGGCAGCTGCCCTCCTTCACCGGGCTTTGCCCCTTGGGCTATTTTAATCTGTAACTCATCCGCATTAACCAGATAGTTGGTAGTTACACCGAACCTTCCTGAGGCTACCTGCTTGACTGCGCTACGAATAGAATCTCCGTTTGGCAATGGCGCGAAACGACGAGGGTCTTCCCCTCCTTCTCCAGTGTTAGATTTGGCTTTAAGTCTATTCATAGCAATAGCAATTGTCTCATGCGCAGCCCGAGAGATAGAACCAAAACTCATTGCCCCAGTAGCAAAACGTTTAATAATCTCTTCTACCGGTTCTACCTCATCCAAAGGCACAGGGACAACCTTCTTAAATCTAAATGCGCCTCTTAAGGTTGTAAGATGTCCGGATTGGTCATTAATAAGGCGGGCAAAATCCTGATATCTTTGACGGTTATTTTTACGCACGGCATCCTGAAGACTGGCGATACTCTCCGGATTCCAAAGATGAAATTCTCCGTCCCTCTTCCATTGATATACCCCGCCGGTAGCCAGAAGCCCGTTACCTGTCTCGGCGAATGCCTCTTTATGCCTCAGGATAACCTCCTCGGCGATAATCTTAAGCCCAATCCCGCCGATGCGTGAAGACGTACCGGGGAAATACTCCTCAATTACCTCTTCAGCTATCCCTACCGCCTCAAAGATTTGCGCACCGCGATAACTTTGTAGGGTAGAGATTCCTATCTTGGAGATTATCTTAAGAATTCCTTTCTCTACCGCTTTAATATAATTGCTCAATGCCTTTTCAAGATTAATGGTTATTTTTTCTTCTTCTACCAGCGATTTTACCGCCTCAAAAGCCAGATACGGATTTATACAATCCGCTCCGTAACCAAAGAGAAGCGCAAAATGGTGCACTTCTCTTGGTTCGCCGGTTTCAAGAATGATGCTAATCCGCGTCCGTAATGCCTTACGCACAAGACTGTGGTGCACAGCCGCTACGCTCAGGAGACTGGGCAACGCCGCATTGCGCCTGTCCACCTTCCGGTCGCTCAAGATAACAAAGGTATAACCTGCCTTAATTGCCTCTTGCGTTTCTTTGCAAATCCGGTCAATGGCTTTTTTAAAGCCGTCTTTATCCGAGATATCAAAAAGCGTAGAGATAGTTTTTGTCTTAAAACCGTTGATTTTAATATCGCGGATGCTCTCTAACTTGACGTTGGTTAAAATCGGATGCTTAACCAGCAACTTATGAGCGTGCTCAGGCGTTTCATCCAGAATATTCTTTTCAGGACCAAGATAACTCTCCAGACTCATCACTAATCCTTCGCGGATATAATCAACCGCAGGATTGGTAACCTGGGCAAATAATTGTTTAAAATAATTAAACAACGGCTGCGGTTTATCCGAGAGCACTGCATGGGGGGTATCATTTCCCATTGAACCTACCGGCTCCAGACCAGATTCAACCATAGGTTTGATAATTACCTTGAGGTCCTCGCGGGTATAACCGAAAA
>JAMWCI010000030.1 GCA_023818655.1 Candidatus Omnitrophota bacterium | reverse complement strand
GCGGTTAAGCATTTTATCTTTTGTTGAATCATCAATATAAACTTTTTTGATAACTTCATTTATTTGGGAAAGCAAAGCCTCTTCTCTAAGAAACTTTTTGCTGGGACAGGGACCTTTCTTTTTGGTGCAGTGGTAATAAATATGACCCTTTTTCTTTTCTGCGGTAATCGCACAACCGCAATACTCGCATCTTATTAAACCCGTAAAGGCATATTTTACTTCTGCGGGTTTATGATTCTTATGCCGGTTATTTAAAACATCCTGTACGCTATCAAAAAGTTTCTTAGAGATTAGCGGCGGGTGGCTTCCTTCGTAAAGTTCGCCACGATATTTGAAAACTCCATAATAAATTGGATTTCTTAACATCCGCGCAAGTTGAGCCTTACAGACAGGCTTGCCCCTGCCACCAATTAAGCCCCATCTATTTACTTCTTGCGTCATTGACTCAAGCGTATAATTTCCGCTTGCGTAAAGTTCAAACATTTTCCTAATGAATGGCGCTTTTTCAGGGTCAGGGTAAATCGTATGTAATTTGTAGTCGTTTAAATATCCAACAGGCGCAATACCTGGCCATTCACCACGTCTTAATTTTTCTCTTATGCCACGCTTAACATTTTCTGAGAGATTATCAACATAATATTTACTCTGGCCAAAAGCAATGGAGAGCATAAATTTACCCTGTGCTGAGTTATCAAAGCGGTAAGTAGGAAATCTTAAATCAACAATCTTGCCGACATCAATTAAATAAATAATCTTCCCTCCATCTATTGAATTGCGGGCAAGTCTGTCTGGATGCCAGGCCAAAATTCCGTCAGCAATACCAGCCTCAATTTGCTTGAGCATAAAATTAAAAATAGGCCTGCCGGGAGCTTTAGCGGTTTTTGCTTCAACAAACTCCTCCATTACAAACAAATTTTCTTTTTTAGCGTATTCTCTCAGCTCGTTTATTTGCGATTCAATTGATAAAATTTGTCTGTCCTCGTCGTCAGTAGATTTTCTGGCATAAATATAATATTTTGGCATGGTTGAACCTCCTTATGTTCTGTCGCTTGGCAGGAAATTTTAAGCCCCAAAAAAGATTTTTTGAAAATTTGCGGCTCGAACCTTATCTTAAAAGATACAACCCTTTTAGTTACATATAAAAAGCCCTTTGATTTAGTCGCCAAATCAAAGCGCAGTCTCGTCTGGCGGGCCCGACGAGATTTGAACTCGCGATCTTCAGATCGACAATCTGACGTGCTAAACCAGGCTGCACCACGGGCCCTCTATTATATCCGATAATCCGCGGTTGATTAGAGCATTGCTATTTTACTTAAAATCTGACTATCTGCAAGGGATTGTTTTTATACCCGGCGAATATAAAATAGAAGTTAAACACTCTTCGCTGAGTGGTGGGCGATAGAGGACTTGAACCCCTGACCTTCTGAATGTAAGTCAGACGCTCTAACCAGCTGAGCTAATCGCCCGAATATGACCTCAAATTTATCAAACTATACTTTTTTAAATAAGTAGAAATTAAATAAAACGCATATGCCGACCGCATCAAGTATGCAGATTATCCCAAACAAGCGCCGATGGGAGATTAAGAATAGATGTAATGAATTTCTGCTTTTAAATAACCAAGCCAACCATGTTTTCTTATGAGCAAGATAAGTTTTTGAGAGAAAGCGTTCTACTTTTGAATAAGTATCGAAGTCAAACACCAAAAAGATACCGATTAGTAACGTGAGAGGCGTCGTCACTAAAATAAAAACTTTCAATAACAACAAAACTAATTTTTCTCCCATCCTGACTTTTTATTTTACTATAGATAAAACCATGCTGCAAGAAATTATTTACAAAGAACCTACAAGCATAAGACTAAAGGCCATAACCAGAAGCGCCACCGTCTCGACCATACCTAAAACCACCAGATAATTGGCAAAACCCTTGCCTGTTTCACCCATAGCGTCGCAGGCAACTGCAGCGCACCTGCCCTGCCAAAGAGCGGATAGTCCGATAGCCAACCCGGAAAAGGCGCCGATACTCCAGAGATAAAAACCTTTGTTGACCGCATTCAGCATCTGTCGCATAACAATCATCCCGTAAACCGTCTGCGTTAAAGGGGCGGCAGTAAAGACTATCAGCATAAAAGAAGCTGGTTTATTTTGCAAAAAGCTCTTCTTCCATGCCCCTATTGCCGACATCCCGGCAATCCCCGTACCCCACCCAGACCCCACAGCAGCAAGCGCCAGCACCAGTATTGCTCCGAGGTCCTTAAATTGTGCAACCATACCCTGTTCCATAAACTAACCCCTTTCTTTTAATCCTGCAAAGGCTTGTAAGGCCTGCCGCTCCAGGACACATTAGCGTGTCCGGAGAACTCCAGTACGTTAAGTCTCAGGCCGTGCACCAAGACTGAAACCGGCCCCAAAACCACTCCTAAGGCATTGCCAATAATCGCTATCAGAGAAGCGGCAATTAAAGTAAATATGCTCTTTGTGCCAATCATCCCAGCCATAGCATTAAATGCGTCGGCAATGGCCACTCCAGCCAAACCCACCGCAAAAAGACGTATATACGAAACTACGTCTGTAAATGTGCTCATTAAGCTTAGCGGTAACATTCCCATACCCAATCCTTCCGCTATAGCCCGGAAAATGTTCTTCTGCGGATGGGTAAAAAAGATGATACAAACAACACCCGCGATAACTAACCAGTTGCCAAACAAGGGAAAACTGTCTCCTATGACCAGCGATTTAGCGATAAAGAAAACTGCCCACAATACCAACGCCCATCCTACATCTGCCAATGCGCTTAAAGAAGGCAGCTTAAGCCAAGCCCGCCAGAGATGCGCCAAAGAAAGATGCAGCGCCCCAAGAAAAAAACAAAACCTCTGAAGATTTTTCTCGCTGTTTAGGGCAGGCAACAACGATGGATATCCTGCTTTCAAGACCCATTCGTGGCCGAAGAATGTTCCAGTCAAAACTCCCCATATTACAGCAGAAATACTAAGGATATAAAAAAGAACAAAAACTCCTGTATCCTTGTTTTTGCTGGCCGTTTTCCGCTGCCACCAGAAAGTAATAGCCGCGTAAATCAAGCCATAACCAGCATCGCCTATAAGCATACCGAAGAAGATGCTAAAAAATATAAGAAATGGCAAGCTGATATCCAACTCGCGATATCCGGGCAGTATTTGCAAAAAGTTGAAAATAGGCTTTACAATGGATATCCATGCTGGATTCTTAATTAAAACAGGCGCCTCTTCATCTTGCGCTGGGTCCCTAACCAATATGCCTAAGTTGTGCTTTTTTGCGTGAGCCTCTAAAGCCGCTACGTTTTCCTGCGGGACATATCCGCTTAAATACACAAAAGAATCTTCTCTACCCATGCCTCTAAGCGCCTCTTGGAACTCTAGCTGTTTCTCCAGCTGTGCCTTTACATTAGATAAGACAATCTTTAGACCCGCCTCTTTCTTTAACTCTTCTTCTATCCTGGACCGCATCCGTAATTCTTCTTGCAAACGCAGGCGCAGGGAAGAAAGACTCATCTTAGGTAAAGGCGTTTCTTTGTAAGCTATCTCTTTCTTCTCCTGAGAGACCAATACGCAATTTGCGATGCCCCCCCGGATTGAAACCGTCTCTATAGCAATATCCTGCGGCAAATTTTTTAATTCTTTTGTCGGGATGCGGAAAAGCCGCAAATAGACCCCTTTTTCTTCAAGGGATTTAATCTCGGCGGGCTCAAAATCACCCCATTCTTCCCATTCGCTTATTTTCTGTCTTAAGGCAGAAGAGCAATCCTCTAACTGCATCAGACGTTTGTGTAAATCCACAATGCGTCGGGCAACCGTCCTCCGGTCAACAGGCTCATTTATCTTAGGATTGTCTTGTTTAAATAAAGATGCGATTCTTATGGCCTCTGTCAAAAGAGCTATATCCGCCTGTAGGGCATTTATGTCTTCGCCTTTGGGCATCCTTATATGCTCTATATGCACAACCCCAAACCTGCGCAAAGAAGTAAGCATATCCTCTGCGTCTTTATCCTGGGCGATAATAAAAACCTTTTTCATGGGAACAATCATACTGCGGCTCCTGCAGAGACATACTCTTCAATCTTCCTTTTGGCAATTTTGCTGCGACCTACTGAATTAGCCATCTGATCACCTATATAAATCTTGATGATGCGGATAGCCTCTTGCGCCTCGGGGATTTTCACCTTCTCAAAAAGATTGACCCGTTGCGTGGCAATCCGCAGCTCCTGCCTGAGAAGAACTATCCCTTGCTCTATAATTCTGGCTTCTTCTTGCAACCAAAGTATTTCTTTAAAGGCATCCAGCGCGCTATCCAGCCAGATAGGCGTAAGAAAAAGATCGTACTCTTCTGTGACAAAGCGCACCTGCGAAAAAACCGGAATATCTACGCCAGCAATATTCTTATGCTCAGTGACAACCTCTTCTATATCAAGAAACTCCCTGATTTTTATTTTCTCTCCGGAAAGCAAGCCCACCCATGACTCTATCTGACTTAGCTTCTTAGCAATAAGCTGTTTCTTTTCCTCCAGCAAGATTACCTGATGCAAGACTTCCATCTGCAACTGCTGTTTCTTCAGTTGCAGAGTGGGCAAAAAGCGCTCATACCTTCTCAGCACATCCCTCTGCCGCTTCAACTCACCTTTGCTCGGCTTAACTTTCATAGTATTTTACTGCCTCTTAGGCCAAAACTGGTCAATTATTGTCTTTTTAATACCGGTTTCTTCTGGAGTAAAACATTCCGCCAAAACCTCCCATGCCCTGTCCAGGGCTTTTTCCAGGGGAATATTTACCTTCAGAGACATAAACTCTTCTTCAAAAATTTTTCCGTAATGCAAAAGCTTCTTGTCCCAAGCGCTCATCTGAAAACCCATAGATTGTTTCTCCAGACTCTCGCGGTAACTGGCAAAGAGTTGTATCATCGTATCCATAATCGTGCGATGGTCCTGCCGGGTCTTGGCGTTTACCTGTTGCTTCAGCCGACTTAAAGAACCGAATGGCTCAATTACCCCGGCCTTTAAATACAGCTGTCCCTCGGTAATATAGCCGGTGTTATCCGGAATAGGATGGGTAACATCGTCTCCGGGCATAGTGGTAGCCGCCAGGATAGTGATGGAGCCGGCGGTCTCAAAATCTACCGCCTTTTCATAACGGCGGGCAAGCTGCGAATAAAGGTCTCCGGGATATCCGCGATTAGAAGGAATCTGCTCCATAGTAATAGAGATCTCCTTTAAGGCATCGCAGAAATTAGTCATATCCGTCAGCAGCACAAGAACGCGTTTGTTTCTGAGGGCAAACTGCTCTGCTACTGCCAACGTTACATCCGGCACAAGCAGACACTCTACAATAGGGTCGGCGGCGGTATGGATAAAGAAAACGGCGCGGGAAAGAGAACCGTGTTCTTCAAGCGTATCCCTGAAAAATAAATAATCGTCGTATTTTAACCCCATCCCTCCCAAAATAATGATGTCTACCTCCGCCTGTTGAGCAATCCTGACCAAGAGTTCGTTGTAAGGCTCTCCAGCGATGGAGAATATAGGCAGCTTTTGCGACTCCACCAGAGAATTAAAAATATCTATCATCGGGATATTGGTGCGAATCATCTTGCGCGGGATAATCCTTTTTACCGGATTTACTGGCGGTCCTCCTATATCCACAACATAATCAGAAAGTGACGGACCTTTATCCAGTGGGACGCCGCTTCCGTTAAAGATACGCCCCAGCAAATCCTCTCCGGAAGAAATCCGCATAGGATGCCCCAGAAACCTTACCTTGTCGCCGGTAGAAATACCTTTACTCCCCGCAAAAACCTGCAGGTAAACCTTGTTGGATTCTATCCTGATTACCTGCGCCAGAGATGTGCCTCTGGATGTAGTCACCTGCGCAATCTCATTGTAACCAACACCTTCTGCCTCAACAGTAATCACGTCGCCAGCAATGTTAGATATACTGGTATAAACCTTATTCATTTTGGTTGTTCATTTTTTTTTTGAGAACCTGCGTTATCTCATTGGATATCTCAGCTTCAAGAGACCTAAACTCTGCGCTCTGCCACTGGGCAGAATTCCAGCTTTTAAAAAGCTGCCTTAGTTTCTGAAAAAAATGCAGGGCGCTGTCTTTGTCCGGTAAATTAAAAGGTGCCTCCAGTATATTCCTGTGGATAAATTCAAATATATACCGCTGCCTATCCTGTGGCGTAGCTTGGTCTATATCGTCAAAGGCATTCTGTTGCAAATACACAAAATCAAAGAATTCGCCTTTCAGATAATCTATGTAATCGCCGAGCGCCGTCCCTTCCTCGCCAACCACCTTCATCATAGAGGCAACCTCATGGCTCTTGCGCAGTACGCTATGGCCGCGCTGCATAATCTTCTCCTCCAGAAACCCCGGATATTTACTCCAGCTTATCAGCGGGTCTATGGCTGGGTATCTTCTGGCGTCTGACCGTTCGCGGGAAAGGCCATGAAATGCCCCTACTACTTTTAAGGTGGCCTGCGTTACCGGCTCTTCAAAGTTACCGCCAGCTGGACTCACTGTTCCGCCGATGGTCACAGACCCAACAGAACCGTCAGATAAACGCACAACGCCAGCGCGTTCATAAAAAGAGGCTATGCGCGATTCAAGATACGCCGGAAAAGCCTCCTCTCCGGGGATCTCTTCGAGCCGGCCAGACATCTCGCGCATTGCCTGCGCCCAACGCGAAGTAGAGTCTGCCAAGAGCAAAACATTTAAACCCATCTGACGATAATACTCTGCAATAGTCACTGCGGTATATACGCTGGATTCTCTGGCTGCCACAGGCATAGAACTGGTATTGCAGATAATTATAGTCCGCTCAATAAGCGGTCTGTTTGTGCGCGGGTCAATCAACTCTGGAAATGTCCTTAATGTTTCTACCACCTCTCCCGCGCGTTCACCGCAAGCAGCGATAACCACAACATCTACCTCTGCGTGTTTACTGGTCAGCTGTTGTAATACGGTTTTACCCGCTCCGAATGGACCAGGGATACAATACGTGCCTCCAAGGGCTACAGGAAAGAGCGAATCCACGATGCGCATCTTTGTCACTAATGGCTGGTGAGGCTTTAGTTTCTCCCGGTATGCCTGAATGGGTATCTTTACCGGCCAGCTCTGGCTTAAGAAACAATCAACTGTCCTGCCTTCCGCGTCTTTTAATCTTGCGACCACATCTTTCAGAGAGTATTCTCCCTCTTGGGCTATGCTGATTACCTCATAGGCGCCTGCCAGACCAAAAGGAACAAAAATAAAATGTTTAAAGATATACTCCGGGACAAAACCAAGCTTATTTCCAGCCCTTACTTTCTCTCCTACAGTAGCCAGCGGCGTAAAATGCCATTTTCTATTTTCCTCCAGCGGCCTTTCGTAGGCGCCCCGTTGCAAAAAGAAACCATATTTCTCAGCTAACTTGGGAAGCGGATTTTGCAGGCCGTCAAAAATCTGACCCAATAGCCCCGGCCCAAGCTCTACAGAAAGTAAGTGCGCGGTAAACTCTACCTTATCGCCTACCTTCAGACCGGTAGTGCTTTCGTACACCTGAAGCTCTGCGGTATTACCCCTAATGCGGATAACCTCTGATTTTAACCTTTCTGCCCCGGTTAAAACAAAAGCGACCTCATTCTGTATGGTAAAGGTGTCAAATTCCGCCTGAACTATATTGCCGTTAATACCCACCACTCTTCCCAATCGCGTAGCAGTCATCTTACCGATCATCTCCTATTCAAAACCTCTGCAAGTAAAGTTTTTTTATCTGCGGAATCAATCTTCTCCCATTTCTCCAGAATCAACAGCTTATAAGCATAAATCAGCAGCGCCTCAAAGTCAAAGTAATGCCCAAAGGAAAGCGCCTCCAAAAAATCCCATCTGAGTTTATCCAGCGCCTTCTCTGTTTCCAAAGGATGAGTATTGCGCGATATAGAGACCAGGGTATGCGCCAGCGTTAAATCCGCAACCGCCTCTTTCCGAATATACCTGCTGGCGTCTATACGTCTCTTTCCCGCCCTAATCCTCGCTATTTCATTTCTTAAACAAGTCTCAAATAAGATAATCTTTTTTAAGATCTCCTTACCGAAATTCTCCGGGTTATAGCTTAAGTCTAACTTCCTTAAAACCGCTGAATCTGGCTCGGGAATAAATTCGCTGCAAAGCGCCAGGAACCTTTCAAAGCTAAAAGGCGGCTTTTGTCCAAATTGAAGAGAAGGTAAAGAAGACATTAAATATGTATAAAATCTAGGCATACGATTTTTATGGTTTAAATAACTCCGCCAGTTTTGGGTTAATGCGCGCTGCTATGTATTCTGCCAGCGCTTTATCCGTAAAGTCAAAATAAGACTTGCCCGCGTCAAAACTTATGATGAATCCCGCCTTTATATCATCTGAGACCTGAAGGAGAATGCCATTTTTTATCTCCTCTTTCAGCACACCCAGAAAATGCCCCTGGAGTTTATTAAAGTCCTCTTTATTCAAGGAGACCACTATCTCCGCCTGTGTCTTGGGAGGGCTTTTGATTATTTCCGATAAAATCCGTCCAAGCTCTTGAGCCGTTAAAGACGCCTGTATATGGGAAACAATGATTTTTTGTAACAGCGCGTTGATTTCATTCTTCAGACTGATTATCAAATCCCTGGCTGCCTGACCAAGCGCAATCTTTCCGTTTCTTACTGTTTTATCCGCCTCTTCTTTGGCTCGGGAAATTATCTTTTGCGCCTCAGCAGTTGCCTGCGAGATTATCTCTTCTGCTTTTTTTGTCGCCTCTTCTTGTATCTTTCTTGCCTGCGCCTCTGCCTCTTCTATGCCTTCCCGGCGAATCTTTTCAATCAAATTCTTAATCTCTTCTGCCATAATTTTATCTCCCTATCGCGCTACCATAATTCTTCCAGCGCCTTTTTAGGATTAGTCGCCTCTAATACAGGTCTTCCTACCACAATATAATCTGCTCCGCAAGCAAATGCCTCTTTTGCGGTGGCTGTCCTTTTTTGGTCATCGCTAACGGCATAAGAAGACCTAATCCCGGGCGTAATTACTAAAAATCTTTTCTTTATTTTCCTTTTTAAAAAAGCAGCCTCCCTTGCCGAACAAACAATCCCATCCAATCCCGCGCTCAACCCTATCTTTGCCAGGCGCAAAACTTCCTCACCAGCAGCATCCTGACTGGTTAAGACCGTAACCCCTATTAAAAGAGGCGGCCTTATCTTCATTCGCCGGGCTTCTTGCTTCGCTGCTAAAACCGCCTCTTTAAGCATCTTCTCTCCGCCATGAATATGCAGCGTAAGCATCTTTACCTTAAGCCGCACTGCGGATTTTACCGCGTTGCTTACGGTATTAGGTATATCAAAAAATTTCAGGTCTAAAAAGACGTTCCTTTTCTTTTTTAAGACATACCGAACTATCCGCGGCCCGCAGGCAGTAAAAAGCTGGCTGCCTATCTTGAAGGTCTTAATATATGGAGAGAGCCTGTCCAAAAAATATTTCGCTTTTCTAAAGTCATCTACATCCAGAGCCAATATGATTCTATCCTTGAACATGCAGACTCCCTATAAGACTACGAATTTCCTTAATTTTATTGCGGATTAAATATTGTTTCAGTCCGCGGATTATCTCTATTGTTGTAGCGGGATTAATAAAATTGGCTGTCCCCACACTTACGGCAGTGGCTCCGGCAATAATAAATTCCAAGGCGCTGGATAAATCCATTATACCACCCATCCCGATAATGGGTATATTTATCTTCTGATAAACCTCCCAGACCATGCGCACAGCAATAGGTCTTATAGCCGGACCGCTCAGGCCTGCGGTAACCGTAGAAACCCTCGGCATCCTTTTTTCCACATCAATCCCCATCCCCAGAAAGGTGTTCACCAGACTTACAGCGTCACTGCCAGCTTTCTGAGCTGATAGAGCGATTGCGCTGATATCCGTAACATTCGGCGAGAGTTTGGTAATAATCGGCTTGTCTGTATTCCTGCGAACTAGCTTTACCGCCTGAAAAGACTCGGCAGCATCCTGCGCAATCAGTTTTGTCCTCTTGAGGTTAGGACAGGAGATATTTAACTCAAGCGCCTTTACCCCGGCAATCCTATCCAATTTTTTTGCAAGCGCGGCGAACTCAGTCGGGTCGCTTTCTGCGGAAATACTGACAATTACTGGTGCACCCATCTTTAATAAAGAAGGGAGGTTTTTCTCTATAAACACCTCTATGCCCGGATTCTCCAAACCAATAGAGTTAAGCATCCCTGCGGGCGTCTCGCAGGTGCGCGGAGGAGGGTTGCCCTGTCGAGGCCGCAAGGTTATAGTCTTGGTGACGATTGCGCCTAATTCTCTCAGGTCAAGAAATTCCGCAAACTCCCGACCGTAACCAAATGTGCCTGAGCTGACTAAAACCGGATTTTTCAGTTTTAACCTACCAATAGAGACAGATAAATTCGGTTTCATTTGACAAAAATCATATGTAAGGCGATAAGCAATAAATAAACGCCGAACATCTTCTTTAAGATAGAATCGGAAATTCCCTGAATCCAGCTTGCTCCTATATATCCGCCAAAAAAGAATCCTAAACAGATAAGGGCGGCAATAGAAATCTTGATATTGCCTTCCTGCCAATACCGCCAAGCTGCCAATAACCCAATAGGCGGAACCATAGCAGCCAGAGTCGTGCCCTGCGCCTGATGCTGGGTAAGACCAAACAGATAAACCAGGAGCGGAATAAGGATTGTGCCTCCGCCTACGCCAAAGACTCCCGAGAAAACCCCTGCCACCAATCCTAAGACAACATAGGTTAGATTTATCATACTCAGCTCCTTTTTATAAGAGAACTTTAGAAGCTCGGTTCAATGCAGAGTATTTTATGCTTCTTAAAATCCTTTAACCCTCCATGGATAAAACTAAGATTAGTCACGTATTTCATCTTACACCACGTCCAGAATTTCTCCTTTGGCTCCATAGCAAAATTCCATTTTACATACTGGTATCCGAAATAACCTGCAAGCAGTAAGGATACCAACGCAAAGATTTTAACGCCTAAACCGGAAAAGATAAAACTTAAGATTCCGCCAATGAGAGCAAGAAATAAGAAAAAATGCAAAAGATGGAAATTCCCCAGATACACAAACCCCCTTAACGGAAAAGGCAGTATAAAAGAAGGATTTCCCTTGAGAAATTGAAATATCACCTCAAGGCCCCGTCTTTTTATATATTTATCTATCAAAGGCGGATGCGCCTGTCCATAACTAACCCAGACCTTTCTCAGCGCTTTTAAATCTGCGCGGTGCATATGGTCTACCTTTGCCTTGGGAGCAAAATAAAATTTAGCGCCCCTGCTTCTGCATTCGTAACTTAAATTCATATCCTCTCCAGTGGGCCTGTCCCAGAAACGCAAATTAAATTTTTCCAGGATATCTCTCTTATAAGCAACATTGCAGGTGCCAAAAAAATACCCTCTATGGCCTCCGATATCCGCCGGCCTTGGCTCTTTGGGGAAAGCCGGATAATACCCTTCTTTGATAAAGCCGTAACGGGGGGACACCATATTGAAACGAAAATGCTGGCACCAAGCCTCCACATCATTATTGGGGTCAACCTTTAAAGTATAAACCTCTCCTCCCACCGCAGCAATCTGGGGATCTCTGGCAAAATGCCCAAGCATCTCGTTAATCCAGTCGCGGCAGGGAGCGCAATCAGCATCGGTAAAAAACAGGTATTCTCCCCTGGCTACCTCTAAGGCTATATTGCGCGCGTATCCGGGCGACGGACAATTGGGAATCTCCACCAGTTTTATAAAGGGGTATTTCTCCTGCCAGCTTTTGATTATTGCGATGGTTTTATCTGTAGAGCCGCCGTCTGCAATTATCCACTCCCAGGCATCGCGGGGGTAATCCACGTTGAGCAGATATTCAAAGGTCTTTTCAATGGTGCGCTCAAAATTCTTCACCGGCACAATGATGGAGACAAACGGTTTTTTGGACATCGTCTTCCTCCTTCATTAGTCCGCGAATCTTTTACGGACAAAGGACTATCTCCATATTATATCATCCGCGGCAAAAACCGGACCTTCCTTACATACCCTGCTGTAACCATTTTTAGTCTCTACAACGCAACCTAAACAAGCGTTTATGCCGCAGGCCATATGCTCTTCCAGAGAAATCTGCGCCGGGATATTGTATTTTCCACAGACACTTGCCAGCTCTTTAAGCATAGGTCTTGGTCCGCAGGCATATATGGTTGATAGTTTATAATTTAAAAAAGTTGAAAGGAGATAGCTGAATAAATCCGTAACCCTGCCTTTGAAACCAGAAGAACCATCGTCAGTAGCAGTTTTTACTTGGCAACCAAGGGCGCGGAATTCTTGCGCGCAAAGAATCTGTTTTTTGTTTTTGGCTCCGATTAAAACTAATGGTTTTATCCGCGCTGCTGGTCTTAGACAACAAGCCAGCCTCTCTGCGAGAAAAGTTAATGGCGCCACGCCAATACCCCCGCCTACTAAGATCGGCAGTTGATAGTTGGTAGCCGATAGTTGATAGTCGAAACCATGGCCCAATGGTCCGATTATATCCAGCGTCTCGCCAGCCTTTCTCTGTGATAACAACTCTGTCCCCCTGCCTACTACCTTATATAAAATATGGAGCTGTCCTTCTTTTGCCCTATGTATACTGAATGGCCTGCGTAAAAACGCCCCATCTTCTCTGCCTAACCAGATATTCACAAATTGACCGGGCAGGGCCTCCCTTGCCACTTTTGGAGCTAAAAGAGAAAGGTGATAATAATCCTCCTTCTCCCTTCTATTATAAAGTATTTTGACTTTCAGCTGAATCATTTTTATTCAAGTAAGCGGTGCGTTTTACCAGATATATTACCAAGAAGATAAAAACTATAAGGACAGAGAGAAGCGCCGCTATTGTCCTGACATACGCCCAGACGCCAGAGCTTCTAATATCATACCATGCATCCAAGGAAAAAACCGCAGATAATAAAATGCATATTGTGCCGGATTCTTTTTTTATCCACGCTGTCTTTAAAGGCAGGTATTCAGCGATATCTTTGTCAACAACACTAAAAAACAGGGGAAAGATGCGGGGAGTCTTTCTTTGATAAAGCGGGTATGTATCTGGAAAAATCAGCCGCAGATTTTTCTCCTCTGTAAAAATCAGCATAAAATAACGCGAGAGGAAGATAAACAGAAAAACCAAGGCCATCCACCATTGAAAAAACATCAATACCAGACCTATGCCGATCAAGAAAATACCCAAATACATGGGATTACGCACTATAGAATAAGGCCCCCCTTCAAGCAACGCCTTGCCCTGTTGAGAATGCTCTAATTTATAACCACGACTGGAGACGCGGATAATTAGTCCCAAGAGAATAAAAATCAATCCCACTACCTCTCCGACATAATTCAAAAAATCTACTCTGATAGGACGGAAGAATCCTCGCGGAAAAATCAATATCATCATTAAACTAAGGCATATAATCAGGCCATTTATCTTGAGTCGTCTCTTCATTTATCTCTGGCAACGCGGACAAAAATACGTACCCCTACCTGCAAGACTTATTCTTTTTATCGGCGTTTTACAGACAAAACAAGGCTTGCCTTCTCGGTCGTAAACGCGGTGATAACGCACAAAGTCTCCTGGTTGGCCTGACAACTGCACATACTGGTCAACAGAGGAACCCTTGTGTTCTATGGCTTCTTTTAAAGTCTGTTTTATCTGCTGGAAAAGGATTTCTTTCTCCTGCGCAGTTAGAGAATCCGCCTGTCTTTCTGGATGTATCTTTGCTCGGAAAAGCGCCTCAGCCGCGTAGAGATTGCCGATACCGGAAATAAAGGTTTGGTCCATCAATAACGGCTTTATCTTGATTTTTTTTGCGGCAAGCATCTCTTTAAAGCGCTCGGGGGTTAAATCAAACGGCTCCGGCCCAAGGCTTTTTATGAAAGGGAGTTTCCTCCAGTCCTTCAAAAGCCTCAGCTCTGCAAAAAGCCTCTGGTCATTAAAATCTAACTGGTTGCCGTCGGAAAACTTGAAACTAACCCGGCTCTTTTTCCCATCACCGGGATAAATCAACTGTCCGGTCATCTTCAGGTGTATGGTAAGAAACCATCCGTTAGACAGCTCCAAGATGAGCGCCTTTGCCCGACGCATTAGCCCATTGATTTTTGCGCCGGCAAGCCCTTTCTTAAATTGTTCAGCTGAAGGTTCTTTTATCACCTTAGGATTATGCACGCAAACCTGGCTTATCGTCTTACCCAGAACAGTTTTCTCCAGCCCCCTCTTTATGGTCTCTACTTCCGGCAGCTCTGGCATTTACCCCTCCAAAACCTTAACCCAGACCTCCCGGGCGCGCGGCCCGTCCCCTTCACAGAAATATATCCCCTGCCAGGTTCCCAAGACAAGCAAGCCGTTCTGCACAAAAACAGTAAGAGAAGAACCCAGAAGAGATGATTTCAGATGGCTATCCGCATTTCCTTCAGCATGCGCATACCCCGCATTTTCAGGCACCAGTCTGATTAAGGTATCTATTATATCTTGTCTTACAGAAGGATCTGCGTTCTCGTTAATGGTGAGGCCTGCGGTGGTATGCGGACAGAAGATAAAACAGATACCTTCTTTAACCTTTGCCTTGTTCAAGACGCGTTGTATCTGTTCGGTAATCTCCACCAATTCTACGCGTCTGGCTGTTCTTATCTCTATCCTCTCCATATATTCTACTTTCCGCTTGGCCCCTTTATTCTATTATGATATTGCTGCAATGGTATTTTTATATCTCATGAGCATGATTGTTTCTACGTTTGTGGTTTCAACTGGCGGATATGATATCATGACATCGTTAACCGCTACGCTTGCAACGCTTGGAAATATCGGACCAGGTTTTGCGCTTGTTGGACCGGTATTCAATTACGCGTTTTTCCCTGATTATATAAAAGTATGGCTATCATTTATCATGCTCCT
>JAMWCI010000029.1 GCA_023818655.1 Candidatus Omnitrophota bacterium | reverse complement strand
CGTTATACAAGCGGGGCAAGTATACGATTAAAATAATGGTCGCAGATGCGCAGGATAGATACAGCTTGGAGAATGTAACCTTTATGGTGCAATAGGTTCTTGTGGTTGAGATGGTGGCGCTATGAAGATAACTGGATACATTAGGTCTAAACCGAAAAGAGGTTAATATGAAAAAGAATCTGATTCTTGCCTGTCTTTTTCTCTTTGTCTCGACAATGGATATTCCTGTGGTTTGGGCAGAAACCATCGGCGCAGAAGCGGTTCAACAACTACCTCCCTCTTCCTTATGGAGCAGTGTGGTATCTTTTAGGCCGGGCGATGGAGAAGAGGTTATGCTTAACCCTCCCCGGTTTAGCTGGTCATATAACCCTGATTCCCGCGATGCAAAAATAGACGTTTCTCCGAAAGAGTTTATTTTTCAGGTTGCCTACAGCAAGTCTGCGCTGGAATACGCCCGCACATTAGATAATCCGCTTAACGCCCCTAATCTGGTGGTCTCAGTGCGCACGCCGTCAAACTGCTATAATTTTCTGGCTCCTTTTGACCCCAATCAGAGGGTGTATTGGCAAATAGGATATATTAATCCCCTCAATTTGGTCCTGAATAATCATTATTGGCCATCTTTGTGGAATAACTGGAATTTAAGGTTATGGGACAATAACAATATTATCTGGAGCGATATCCGCAGCTTCACTATCAAGCACGACCCCGCAGACCCTGACAACCCTGAAAAGAACGCATTGATATGGGATAGGAGTATGCTTAAGGATTGGTCTGAGGGAGGATATTTAAAGACCAAGGCCGCGCATCCACATATGCTTTTTAATGCCCAGAACCGGAACGGCTTATACCTTTATCTTAAGGGATTAGAAGCAAAATATATTTCGGTTTTTCAGGGAAGTTTTCCCAGCAACGGTTCAGTTAGAGATAAACTTGAGTTTGAAACCGGCAAGGGGTGGTATTATACAAAAATTTTCACGCGCCAGGCTATTACTTCTACCTGGTGGAATGAAGAAAAGCCTCCGATAAGAAGAGAGGCCATGGCCGATTATATCGCTCAGGCGGCATTTGTTTATCAGATGCTTAAAGATGTGCATGACCATCAAGACCCCGATTATGCATTAGCAGAGCAACTACGCAATACGGATATGGTAAATCCGCTATTAAGGGTAGTGCGGGATTATCTAAGCGCGCGGGGGGATAGAACGGATACCTGCAGCGGAGCAGTAGGGAATATGATTTTTAATATCGCTCTTGCTTACGATTGGTTATATGAGCTTATGAATAATACCCAGCGCCAGGAGGTTTTAAACGCGATAGAGCTACGTTGCAAATATATGACCCGCGATTATTGGTGGTGGTATAGTTACAGGGATGGAGGCCAGCCAGGAGAGTATCTTGGGCCGTTTACTGTTGGCGTGGGGTCAGGAGCTAAAGCTAACCACAGTCACATTATGAATGATTTTAATGAGGCAATTAAGGCGGTCCTGGCTGCTTTTGGTGATTCAACTGACCCAGCCACGCATACTGCTAGTGGAGCTACCCGCGAATTCTTTGAATTAGGGGTAAATTATCTTATTGGCGTAACCTATCCCTTTGGTTGGGAGGGAGATTCTAATCAGGGCAGGGGTTATGGTGCGATTAATATTACGCAAATCTTGGCGACTTCCGTAATATATCAGATGACTCTTCCTGAGGCAGGCTTTAACCGCAACCCACTTTTTCCTGCTGCCCGGGATTGGTGGAGCAGGATGGTGTTTGTCGACTTCACAGCATTAGAAAATCAATGGGCAGATACCGGGGGAGGCAGGTTGTGGCTTTGGCAGGATAACACCTGGGGACGTAATGTTGCGCTTTTTCTTAAGTCGCAATATCCAGAAGAGAGCGGTAAAGCGATTCAGCAATGGGAGAAGGAACTCGCTGTTTATCAAGGGTATCGCCATCCGGATTCTTTTGAACAGTTGCCAGTGCTTTTTCACTTTAGCCCCAATGACGCCCCTGTAGCCAGAGACAGCGATAGTTCAGGAAAATTGTTTTCCTCTCAAGGTTGGGTTATCTCATCTACTTACCCTTCAAACACAGAGAGATGTCTAAATGACGGAGCAGGGTTTGTGTTTTTGGCGCGGCCAAACGCGCAAGACGGTCATTCTAATCATGCTGATTTGTCGTTTGATATGTGGGCATACGGGGTAATGTTCACTAATGCCGGAAGCGGTTATTCTGCCTATGGCAAGATACCGTTGAGCCACTATACGCTTTTAATTGACGGTTTACAGATGGCTGATGACGGAACAGCCCGTCTACCATACTTTAACCGTATTTTTGCCTTTAAGGATACAGCGGATTACACTTATGTGGCTGCTGATGGAACTAATGCTTATCCGCGCAGCGTATTTTCTCCGGCGATGAGCGATGTGTCTGATTTACAGTATTTCAATCTGCATTACAGAGGACCGCTTTCATACTTAAAGAAGGTGCACCGGCATATTCTCTTTATGCACAAGAAATACTTCATTGTTTACGATGACTTGGAGACCGATGCTGAGCGTCCGGCAACATTCAGCTGGGTTTACCATATTCTGGAGGATGATTTACGCCTTGATGCATCCACTGCCTCATTCAATTATCGGGCGACCAATAGATATAAGTACGACTCTGCTACCTTTGCCACAACTCCGCCTCCTCTGACAAGCGTAGATGTTTATGTAACTCAAGTGCATCAGCCGCAAACAGGTTGGGATGTGCGGGATATGCGCGGCAGGCAGGTGCGTTCAAATCCGCTAACCGGAGAAGATTATTTTTACTCAGGCAATAACAGTAAGTACTATAATTCGCATTCATTGTTTGTAAGCAACAGAGAAAAAACATCCAAGTTCCATTTTATGACCGCGATTTATCCGAAAAGAAGCGGCCAGACGCAGCCGCAGATTGTCCGTCTTGACGATTATACAGTGGCGGTAACTGATGACGGCAGTTATGACATCATCCGGTTTTACCCTGACGAGCCTGCTGCTCAGGAAAGATTAGCCGATGTATCACCTACGATGCAGGTTGATTTACGCAAGGTTAAGCCGGATCGTTATGCCACAGACGGTCTTTTGCCTAATACCTACCGGCTGAATGTAAGTGATGACGGTCATGGGTTTGTGCTGATAAACCCAGAGAGCAGGAAGCGTGCCTATACTGCCGGAACCCAGATAACCATTAAGGCAATACCGCAGGATGAAGGTTATGAATTCGCGGGCTGGTCAGGGGATGCCTCAGGCACCGCCAATCCTTTAACTATAGTTATGGATGGCAACAAAGAGATTGCCGCAAACTTCCGCAGGAAGCCAGGATTGTTTAAACTGGTTCTTTTTACCCTTCATTCAACGGTGCGCACATCTGATAATTCCGGCAGAACTTATTATCCTGCGGGTCAGAGCCTGGTTTTGACAGCGATTCCGGATGAAGGTTATGAATTCGCGGGCTGGTCAGGGGATGCCTCAGGCACCGCCAATCCTTTGACTATTGTTATGAATAGCGACAAATATATTTGGGTTAACAGCCAACGCCAACCCAATAAATATGAAGTTGTAGTTGAAGGTGGAACAGGGGAAGTGGTTAAGGTCCCGAACAAGAAATTTTATGACCCCGGAGAGAAGGTTTCACTTTTTGCCTACGCCGATGCCAGTTGGAGGGGGCATTTTCAGTTTAATGGATGGTCAGGCAGCGGTATTTCTTCTGCCGATGCCCTGATTAATCCTTTAACCATAATCGTCAATGAAGATAGGTTTATAACCGCAAACTTCAGTAAAGGCGACGGTAATTCGCGCTGGCTCAGAGTGCGTAAGCAGGGGAATGGCTCGCTTAACTTTTCTACCGGCGACCGGCTTTACGCACAAGGAACCACAGCAGTGTTAGAAGCGACTCCGGCGAGCGGGAGCCGTTTTGACAGGTGGACAGGAGATGTGCCTGCAGGCAGAGAACAGGATAATCCCTTAAGCGTGCTTATGGATAGCGACAGGACCATTACAGCCAATTTTGTTCCACTCTCTACAGTTCTTTACGGCGATGTCTCTGGAGACGGCAAGGTTAGCGCCTATGACGTGGCATTGACGGTTTTGACGGCCTTGGGGGTGAATATGGGCGGGTTTAACCTGCCGCAGGATTACCAAGCCAGGGCGGATGTGGATGGGGTTGCTGGCGTGACCTTGGCTGATGCCGCTCTTATAGCTCAGAGGGCGGTGGGGTTGATTACGGGTTTTCCTGGACAACCATAATATGCCATTTGAGGAAATATGTTTACATTAGTTAATGCTAATAACCAAATATTAGAAAAACATGACTCCTGCAGGGAAAACCGCCTTTTACTTATCCTGCTGGCTGGGGTATTTTTAATCTTTGCTCAGACATTGGCTCAGGTGGAAGTTGAGTATATAGGAAAAGAGGCGTTGAAGGAGTTACCCTCCTCTTCTTTATGGAGTAGCGCGGTAAATTTCCGTCCCGGTGACGGCGAGGAAGTAGATTTAAATCCGCCACGTTTTAGTTGGTCATATACGCCAGACCCTCGGGATATTAACCCATGTCCATCAGGATCTTTATGTATGGCGGTCTCTCCTAAGCAGTTTATTTTTCAAGTAGCTGATGAGCGGGAAAAATTGGAGGCGGCGCGTAGATTAAATAATCCCCTTTCTGCTAACTTAACGGTTAATGTGCGCACCTCATTCAATTTTTTTAATACCCTGCCGCCTTTTGACAGAACGAAGACTTTTTATTGGCAAGTGGGATACATAAAACCTAAAGACGCTGAGCCGGGTCAACCAATCCACCAATACTGGAGATTAAGAGACGAAGATTGGGAAAAGACAGCAAGTGGGGATCCAATTGTTTACGTTTGGAGCGATATCCGCAGCTTCACCATCAAGCACGACCCCGCAGACCCGGAAAACCCTGAAAAGAACGCATTGATATGGGATAGGAGTATGCTTACGGACGAGCCTGCTCTTAACAGGAGATATCGGGATTATCTGGCAAAAAGAGGCAGGCACCCGTATATGCTATTTAACAATGAGCGTTGGTTAAATAACCCCGGAGTGACTACTCGGGAAGCGCTTTATAGGTTTCTGAGACAATTAGAGGTGGGGTTATCAAGCGGTAATCTTAGAAGCGAACTTTATTCTTACGGCAGGGGGTGGAAAGATGCCAAGAAAATGGCTGCGGATAGTATTGCTGCACCGTGGTGGTATTTGGTGAGCTATTGGAAGTTTGATAAGAAAGAAGCCGCGGGACTTGATTCCTGGCAAGACAATCCAGCTTTTTTGAACGGCGATACATTTATTACCGACATAAACTCTCCGGCCGGACTTTATTTTGATGGTTATGACGATTATCTTACTTTTGGTTCAGGCATCTCTACCTCTAATGATTTTACCCTCTTGGGTTGGGTAAAACTGGACAGTGTTCCTGACACAGATATGGTTTTCTGGTCTTCCTCAGACGGACAGCAACGATTAATGATTAGACCTAGTGGAGGCATCGCCCTGCAGGTTAACGCAGAGACATTAACTCGGATGAGTACTGCAGCTAATGCAGGAAGGTGGATATTCTTAAGTCTGGTTAGAGAAGGCGCTACCCTCAAGGTTTACCGGGATGCCTCTTTGGTCGGCTCAGTAGAGGTGGGGGATACACCAATTACCGTTGCTTCTTCAATACTGGGAAAAGGGGACAGTTGCGCTTATTTTAAAGGCCTAATGGATAATCTCCGTCTTTATAACCGCGCCCTTTTTTCCTCTGAATTAGATTCAATTCGCAGGGGAATTGAAGCTGCGACTGCCGATATGCTGGGTTCTTGGGCCTTTGACGATTGGTCTGACCCAGGGCGGGATTATCAGAGGAGCAATCCTGTTATTTTAAATGGAAATCCGGCATCAGTCAGCGGAGGTAAATCCGCAACGGGAGTATTTTTCCCCGGTAACAGCGGTTATGTTAGCTTAAATCCCAAGTTACCCACCCTGAATAACTTTACTCTTTCCGCATGGATTAAACTGGATAATTCTGTTCAGTCAGCAGCACCTTTTTGGACATCCCGTGATGGACGGCACCAGATTTTAGTCCATACAAATGCGATTAGCGTGCGGTTTAACGATGTAACTTATCCATATATTTCTACTGCCCATAATAACGGGCAATGGATTTATCTTGCGCTTACTAAGAATGATACTTCTCTTCAGGTATATCGCAATGCGGAACTTATCGGCGCATTTAATGTATCGGGTAGCGCCGAAGTCAATTTTTCCGAATCTGTTCTGGGGAAAGCTGACGGCATAGCCTATTTTAAAGGCATTATGGATGAAGTTTGTCTTTATAGGCAAGCTCTAACTCAGTCGCAATTACAAGGGCTTTATCAAAACTGGAGGCCAGCTCCTTTCTGGGAAGGATATCGTGGGAATATCATTGCTACAGTGGCTTTTGTTTGGCAGATGGTCAAAGACCATCCCGAAGAATTGAATCCAAATAATCCTACACAATCTTTATGTGATGCTATTGATGCAGCTGAGCCTGAACAGGCGCTTTTGGCTATGGCGCGTTATTACATTGAAGACGGCGGTCCGGCAAAAGACCAAATTTTAGATCAGAAGTACAAAGAAATACGTCCCGCGCTTGCTTTTGGTTATGACTGGTTATATGAGCGGTTCAATCCAGAAGATTCCGCATCTTTGAGCCAGCGCAATGAGATATTGCGCGCCCTGGAGCTGACCGCTATTTATGCTCTAAAAGGCGGGCTATTTTTTAGCAGCGGAGTCAATGGGGCATCCTACGATATTACCGGCACATACGGTCCATATTTTACGGTAAGCAAAGGTTCTTTGGCCAAACAATCAGCGCCCCATCCCATTGATATGTTCCATAGTATGATGATACCTGCCTTGGCAGCTTACGCTGATAACCAGGATTGCCGCAAATTATTTGATTTAGGGATAAATTATATGTTGGGAGTGACATATCCTTGGGGTTTTGGCGGAGCAACCAATTCTGGACGTCACTACGGCGAAGTTAATCTTTTTGGCGCGGCTTTACCCGCGCATTTGATTTATCAGATGAGTTTTTCTGAAGCCAGATTTAACCTGAATCCTTTTTGGCAGATTAATGCTGACTGGTGGACAAGAATGTTGCCCCCTGCATTTGTGGAAGGCAAAGGGAGTTGGGGACATCTTAAAGGAACGATGAATCAATTCTCAGGTCGTTCCTATAGAGATTTGGGATATTTTACCGGCAACGGAAAAGTCTTTAAACAGTGGCGCGAAGCTGTGGAAAGATATTATTCTTATTCAGCCGAATCTTATTATTCCCTGCCGGTTCCTTTTTATTTTTCTGCTATGACCCCCGAAGATGCTAATGAGCCATTATCGCGATTATTTCTGGAAGACGGATGGGTAATCGGAAGCACCTATCCTTCTAATAGCTATCCTTCGGCTCTGAATCCAACGGAAAAATCAGCTTTTAAGGATGGAGTGGGTTTTGTTTTTCAGGCCAGGCCCTCTGGATGCATATCGAATGCGTACTCTTTGTTTAGCGACCTCTCATTTCAACTCTGGGCATACGGCACGGTGATTACGGATACAGGAACGAACAAAATATCCCGCGGATACGGGTTATCAGCAATTTCGCATAATACTCTTTTGATTAACGGACGCGGGACATTTCAGAATGCAAATAGACCTTCTGAACCGTATTACAGTCGTATCTTCGCCTATAAGCAACACGATGAGACTGTTACAGTCCCTAAGTATACTTATGTTGCGGCTGACGCTACCAAAGCGTATCCTCGGCTGCTTAATAGCTGGTGCGGGTTTAATAGCGAACCAATGGATTATGTCTCTAAAGTGCATCGGCACCTGCTCTTTATGCGCCATAAATATTTTGTTATCTTTGATGACTTGGCTACTAGGCAACCGGCGCGTTTTACTTGGCTTTATCATGTCCCTCCGCTTTATCATATCAATACGCAAAAGCCGGTTTCACCTTGGTCAGATCTACGCGAGGAGCCAAGCGCGACTATGAATGAAGTGATACAGATAGATCCCATCACAGAATTAGACCGGACTAACGTTGTATTTAAATATCGTAGCAACCGGATTTTGCCTGATAGTAGACCGCCCACGCGTATCAATCCTGTCTCAGGTATCAGAGAAGTAGAGGAGGTGTCAGATGTACCGGTTATAGTGGCGCATATAGCCGAGCCGCATAACCTTGAAATTATTGACCGCGTAGGTCACGAAGTAGGAATCAACCCATTTTCATTTACAGCCACCCAGTATCACGGAACAACCGAAGATTATTCCAACGAGATAGTTCCATATAAGGTTTTTAATACCCACCATGCCCTGTGGATTTCCAACCGGCAGGATGATTTAAGGGAGAGCTTTAATTTTATGACGGTTATTTACCCTTACGAGCCGGGGACCAACGCGCCTACTATCCGTAGGATAGATGACTATACAGCAGAGATTATCAGCGGCGATGGCAGCGAACGCGATGTGGTCCAGTTTAAGACAAGAGGAAAGGCACAGCATCCGCTGGCAACGATTGTGGTTGATGTGGCGGAGTTAGATTCTGTTACTTCCGTTATCGGCGACATCTCCGGAGACGGCAAGATTAACGCTTATGACGCGGCGTTGGCAGCTTTGATGGTCTTAGGGATGAATATGAGCGGTTTTAACCTGCCGCAGGATTACCAAGCCATGGCGGATGTGGATGGGGTTGCTGGCGTGACCTTGGCTGACGCCGCTCTTATAGCTCAGAGGGCGGTGGGGTTGATTACGGGTTTTCCGACAGAAGGGAGTTAAATTAATATACAGAAAACGCGGGTCAGCGATGTTTCTGTATATATCTTTTAATTAACAGGAGGGGTAAAGATGCAAGACGTTGGTTTAAGGATACGAAGAATGATTTTTGTCTTTGGGGCGAGTTATTTTTTTATTGCGCTTTCTGCAGCGCAGGCACAGACAGATATTCAAATTAATGGCGGGGCTGCGCGGACCGACACCCCTATAGTTACCTTGACTCTAAATCACCCGTCAGCGTTTAGTATGAAGATATCTAACGTGAATCCTCAAGACTGGGGGGCGATATATGAGGAACCGTATGTGTCAAGCAAGTCTTGGGTTCTCTCAGCGGGATTAAACGGTCCGAGGACTGTCTATGTAAAATTCAGAGAGGGCTCAGAGAGATGGTCAGGTCCATACGAGGACACCATTGAATTGGAGGCGCCTGTAACAAGTATGCCTCATACGGCTATGTTGATAAATAATGGCGACCTTTTCACTGACATGACTGAGGTAACTCTAACTTTTGACCCTCGCAACGCAGGAAGGCAGGTGTCAGACTGTGCATACATAGAACTTTCCAATGACTATAGCAATTGGCAGAGGTTTCCTTATTCCTATAGCCTGAAGTGGAATCTTGTTCCGCCTGATGGAGAAAAGACCGTCTGGGCGCGTTTTCTCAATAGGCAGGGGATAATTTTAACAGAGGCAAGCGCTTCCATTGAACTTGCCCAAGGGCTTCCTGCAAAGAAAGAGGTATGGGTTGCTCCGGATGTTCCTACTAACCACGATCCCTCTTTACCCCTGGGTTCATCACCCCGCAATCCGTTTGTTACGAAGAACGCTACTGAGTTTGATAATTTAATGCGTAGTTTGGCTGAAGACCCCCACAACTCGACCTATGTAACTGTGCATCTTGCCGAAGGAGAATATGAAACCAGAGGATACAATACAATTGATGAAATAATCGCCTCAACCAATGACCCTCGCTATCCTCCTGATTCCGGCTGTACTCGCGCTGACCATAAGAAAAACTTCTGGAAGTTTAAAGAAGGTTGGAAGATTATCGGAGCTGGCATAGACCGCACTATCCTGCGGCTGATAGATGCCAGACGTTATGGAGATTTACTTGCACAATATGTTGTTCTCCGCGGAGAGGGTGATTATTGTCAGGTATCGGGGATGACTTTAGACTGCAATTCCTACGCTTTTATTCAACAAACAGGGTCTCAGGTACGCACAGTGATGGGATTGATTATAACCGCGCCCAAAGGACATCTTAGGGCTCGCAACCTTAAGGTTGTCGGCGCCAGCGCCGGTTTTCCGAAGGCAGAATCGTTTCCGATAGGATTAGGCACCAGAACAAACAATCAAGGCGATGTGCTTATTGAAAACTGTATGGTTAGCGAACCGGTAGAGCCTAGAGAGGTAAGTATGATTAGTATGATTTCCGGCGGTTTGGGGATAAAGAATCCTGACGGCTCTATTGTCTATGCCCGCGGCTGCGTGGTGCGCAATTGCACCTTTGACGGAACAATCCAGGGAACTGACGTAGCTGCTAAAAAAAGTCAGATAGGCTCATTGAGCGCATACGAGGGTGTGCATGAGAATAACCGGGGGATAAATTTGAGCAATGGATTTTATTTTGACACCTATCGTCGGCACAATATGATTATCCGCAACAATTTATTAAGCAATGTGAAGGTGGGTGTGCAGTTGCATCTGGAAGGCATAGATACTGCGCAGTCGCCAGAATCTATTCTGGATGGCTGCGCCATTATTGAGCACAATCTCATAGAATTGGATCCTGCCTACAAAAGCGGATACGGACTGCTTGCCTATGGATTTCTACCCGCTCCACCTTATAATTTAGAGCAGATTATAATGCGCAACAATATCTTTCGTTTTACCAATAATCAGAACCCGCCACCTACAACGCGCGCAGCTATGGCTCATATCGTGAGCATACACAACGCCAGACTGGAAAACAATATTTCTCATCTTAACAAGCCGCAGCAGATAACCTGGCACAATTTCCATAATGTGCTTGATAAGCAATCAGATGTGGTTAATCATAATGAACCTACTCCGCTGGTTTGTATCAACAACCGCAACGGCTCTGGACAGCTTCTTGAGCCATATGTGCCGGTGATAGAAAAGGAATCGCCAATTGTAGTAGAGGAAGGGAAAGAGGCGTCTCTTGTTATAGACCAGTTTCTGGATGATCACGGTAATCCACTACCCACTGTCGCCGAGAATCTTCCAGAGAGAGCGGTTTTTGACGGTTATGTCTTTCGTTGGCGACCAGGACCACATCAGGCAGGAAGGTATATAGTTTCATTTAGGGACAGTCAGGGGTTACGCGAGTCTAGGAACTATCTTATAGATGTCCGTAATAGGATTATGGGTAGCAGCTCGCAATACTTCTCAGATGGTCTCTTGGCTTACTGGAAGTTTGACGAGCAATCTGGGTCGCCGCAGTTTACGGACAGCTCTGGAAATAACCATCATATCCTTATCAACGCTTCTTCTGCAACTCTTCCTCAGGTAGGGGTTGCAGGAATTGGCGGCAACGGGGCAATACAGTTCTCGGGAGTGGAGTATTTGTGGGTTTTACCCGCGAACAAAAACGTATTCAAGGATACTCGGTCCTTTAGTATTGCCTTTTGGTTTAAACTGCTCTCTTGGGAGGAGGGTAGATATATCAAGTATATCCTCTATTCAGGCAGTGGCGCCAGCGGTTTTCGTATCGCTTTAATTAAAAACGGAGACTTCATTAAGCCCCTCTTTTGGTCAAGTGATAGCGGCGGAGACATCAAGGTTTCTACTTTAGAAAATATCAATGTTGGTCAGTGGCATCACTTGGTTTGTACCTATGACGGAATCTCTGCCAGGATATATCTGGATGGCGCGCCTACAATTTTGTCTTGGAGACCATGGGATTTTCTGGGAGCCTTTCCCTGCGGGAAAATTATACCCAGTAACGGAAACCTCATCTTGAGTTCTTCAAATGGCAGTATGAGTTTTTCTAATGGGTTACTGGATGAGCTGGCGTTTTGGAATAGGGCGCTTAATGAGAATGAGGTAGCTGAGATTTACGCGCAACAGCTGTCAGGCGCGACAATACCGCTTGTTCCTGCCTCTCCAACGCACCTTAGCAGCCGGCGCATCTCTAATTCTCAGGTAGAACTGACTTGGCAGGATAACTCCACCAATGAAACCAATTTCATCTTAGAGCGTAGACTGGATGCCGGAGCATTCTCTGAGATAGCGGTTTTAGATAAGGATACCACTGTTCATATCGATACTATTTCTGGACTCACAGGCAGGGTCTCGTACCGTGTGCGTAGCCGCAACCAAAACGGAAGTTCCGCGCCTAGCAATGAGGTGTGGTTATTAGCTAACCTTTACACCCTGAACGTTACCGATGGAAGCGGTTCAGGAATCTATAGGCAGGGACAGGTTGTTATGGTTACTGCCGCGCCTCCTCAGGCAGGATATCACTTTGAGAAGTGGACAGGAGATGTGCCGGCAGGTCAACAGCCGACCAATACTAGTCTCTCTGTGGTGATGGATAGAAATAAGACCCTTAGCGCAAATTACGCGATTAATACCTATGTTTTGAGGGTAGATGGCGGAAGCGGAAGCGGAACTTATACCCATGGACAGACTGCTACTGTAACAGCCACAGATGCCAGTGATGATTACCTCTTCGTGCGCTGGAGTGGAGATGTCCCGGCTGGCCAGTCAGCAAGCAACCCTCTAAGCATAATTATGGATTCTGATAAGACAATCCGCGCCGAATACAACAACCGACCTGTCCTGCAGCCAATCGGCAACAAGACGATTAGGGAAGGCCAGACCTTAAATATACAGGTAGAGGGCAGCGACGATGAGACCGGAGACGAAATTACCTTCTTCTATGCCTCGGATAACCTTCCGGATAATGCGCGCTGGGATGCGGCCACGCATACTTTTTCCTGGACTCCCACCGCAAACCAGAGCGGCAGTTACACAGTTACCTTTGGCGTATCTGACCAGCTTGAGGCAAGAGATATCGAGACCATCACAATAACTGTCTTGGATGCGCGCTACCGCCTAACCATCAATAAGCAAGGTGAAGGCGTGGTAAGTCCTGGCGTAGGCAGCTATACCTTTGATTTAGGCCAGAGGGTAACTATTGCTGCCACTGCGGCAGAAGGGTATTTCTTTGCCGGATTTTTAGGTTGTTCTCCTGTAACAAGCAATCTGCGAGGGGGAACAGCCGAGTTAGTTATGGATAGCGATAAGTCAGTTACCACCCTATTTAAAGCGCTTCCTTCGGTAAGCATAGTCTCTCCTGCGCAGGGTTATTATAAGCGGGATGTTGCTATTACCCTTAACGCTCAGGGAGGGATAAGCCCGGAATACTATTACGAAGTGGACTTTGGCGACGATACGCAAAAGTATGTCTCCTCCACCCTGGAAGGGCAGCAGAAGCAGATTATCCACAAATACAACCGCTCAGGAACATTTGCTATACGCGCTAAAGTCAAAGATGCCTTAGGACAGGTAAGCAAGGAATCCTATGGAAAGATTACTATTGTCCCTGAGCCTGGCCCAAGGATTACCTTTGTCTGGCCGACACAAGGCGCGATTGTTCCTGCTGGCAGGATACAGGTAACCGCCTCCATAGGCGAAGGCGGGACAGCGCCCTATCGGGTTATCTGCCAGACCATATATGAGGATAAGTGGTATGGAGGCGATATGTTCAGAATCTATCCGTTACAGGAACGGCAGATAAACGGAACCCTCTCGTTATACAAGCGGGGCAAGTATACGATTAAAATAATGGTCGCAGATGCGCAGGATAGATACAGCTTGGAGAATGTAACCTTTATGGTGCAATAGGTTCTTGTGGTTGAGATTGCGATTGCAGGATACTGTGTAAAATAGATTAATATGAAGGAAAACTTGTTTTCTGGGGTTTTTGTTCCCTTTGTCCTGGCGAATATACGCGCAATCATCCTCATATATTCTAACCCATTAAATTAAAAATTCCGTAGAAGAGTCTTCCTATTCTTTACCTCTATTTTCTGGCCCTTTTCATAAAAATGTTGACAATCTTATTGGTCTATGTTATTCTAATGCATTATTAATTAAGAGGAGGGGTAAGATGAGTCAGAGAGTAGTTATTTCTGGAGGTGTTTTAATCTCGATAATTTTACTATTTGCGAATATTGGTTTTGCTGAAGATGCCAATGTTATCCGTGGTGGCGCCTATCCTGTGGAAGAAAAAGATCAGCCGCAGATACAGTGGGCATGGGGAGAGGTTTTGAGCGTAGATCCCGCATCCGGAACAGTTGTCGTTAAATATTTTGATTATGATTCTGGTCAGGACAAAGAGCTTAGCATTACAGTTGACGAGAAGACTAACTATGAGAACATATCCAAGATTGATGAGATAAAGCCCGGACAGAATCTTAGTGTTGATTACTATGTTTTGCCAACAGGCAAAAACATAGCTATGAATATCAGTTTGGAAAAGACAGATGAGGTGGTGACTACTGAAGAGGCTGCTTCTATAAAGGCGGAGGCAACAGCAACTGGAGAGTCCACTGTGGGGCAAAATTCTGATACAGGCTTAAGCGCACCAACCGATGTAGCGACAGCAAACACAACTACTTCCTCATTGCCGTAATCCTTAATAAAGATTAAAAAACTAAAAAGGCAGGGCAGAAGAACCCTGCCTTTATTTTTACCGGGTATGATTAAAGGGATTAAGCTTATTATTTTTGATTTGGATGGGACACTGATAAATGCGTATCAGGCCATAATCCATAGTTTCAATTATGCGATGCAAAAAGCGGGATATCCCCGTCAGTCTGGACGCGTTATTCGTAAAGCAGTAGGCTGGGGAGACGAGAATCTCCTTAAACCTTTTGTGCGTAAGGATGACCTAAAAAAGGTCCTTTCTGTCTACCGCAGACACCACAAGAACTCTTTGCTTAAAGAAAGCCGTCTATTGCCTGGCGTCAGGCCTCTGCTAATATATCTCTATAATAAAGGATATAAATTAGCGGTGGCAAGTAATCGCCCTACACGTTTTTCATTAATTCTTATTCGGCATCTTAGACTTACTCCTTATCTTTCCTATGTCTTATGTTCTGATAAGGTAAGATATGGTAAGCCTCATC
>JAMWCI010000109.1 GCA_023818655.1 Candidatus Omnitrophota bacterium | reverse complement strand
TAAGCAAGATTTAATAACCATAGATAAATTTGAGGGTTAATCTTTTTGGGGACAGTTCCTCCAGAATTCTTTCATAGGCAAGAAGATAAAAGGAAACGGTCCTTGTTACTTGTCCTTGTAGGCAAGAAGATAAAAGGAAACGGTCCTTGTTACTAAAGGAAACGGTCCTTGTTACTTCTTGTTACTTTTCTTGTTGCTTTTATAAGTCGATTCCGGCAGGAGCAACAACCAGAGATTATGCCAAAACATATTGTTACTTTTTTAAGAACACCTAAATATGAAAGCGTACAATTATCTTGACAACACTTTTTACGCTAATTGTATTGACATTATCTTGCGTTGTAAGTATAATTAGAAACATAGTGAATTTAATTTAAGGAGAATGGGGAGGTCGCTTGGGGCGGCCTGAGAGTCCTGCAAGCAGTGGGCAGGAGACCCGTATAACCTGATCTGGGTAATGCCAGCGGAGGGAGGTGAGGAAGGTTACCCTTATGTATCTGGCATAAGGGTTTTTGTTTGCCGTAAGCGGATAAAGAATTCTCAGGAGACAAAAAACAGGAGGTAAATATGTTTAGCAAAATAAGCGAGGCGCAGATTAGTAAGACTATAGTTAAAGAGTTCTGTCGTTGGTTTGAAGATTACCTTGTTTCTGAGGTGGTGATAATTGGCGCCGGGCCCAGCGGATTAATGGCAGGCCGCGACCTGGCTAAAGAGGGAGTTAAAGTCCTGATTATAGAAAGCAATAACTATATCGGCGGAGGTTTCTGGATAGGCGGTTATTTTATGAATTCGCTTACCTTCAGGTCGCCGGCGGAAAAAATCCTAGATGAGATAGGCATACCTTATTATCAGGTGGATAAAGGGCTTTTTGTCGCGGATGGTCCGCATGCCTGTTCCAAGCTTATTGCCGCTACTTGCGAGGCAGGGGCAAGAATTCTGAATCTTACTAAATTTGATGATGTGGTGTATCGCAATGGCCGAGTAGAAGGAGTGGTGGTAAACTGGTCTCCTGTCTCGGCAATGCCGCGGCAGATTACCTGCGTAGACCCCATTGCTGTGGAATCCAAGATAGTAATTGACGCCACTGGCCACGACGCCTGGGTAGCTAAAAGTCTGGAAAAGAGGGGATTTCTGAAACTTGAGACCTTTGGTCCTATGGATGTAAACGTCTCAGAAGGTTTGGTTGTAGAAAAAACAGGAGAAGTTTTTCCTGGTCTTATTGTATGCGGGATGGCCACTGCCTCTGTGTATGGCATTCCGCGTATGGGCCCTACTTTTGCCGGAATGCTTTTTTCCGGCCGCAAAGCAGCGCAGGATGCTTGTAAGATACTGGGCAGACAAAGAGCGTTTACCGCTTCTTCTATGATAGAGGTAAGTTAAGTTCAGAGTCATTTAAGATCTTATCTTACTACTGTGAAACAAATATTGTTTTTAGGATTGACCGGCGGAAACACTGTTTCCGCCGGCTTCTTATATATAAGCGGAGGAATTATTCACTTATTCTATCCAAACACCAGAATACGACATAATGGGTTTTCTGGATATGCAACTTAACTTGTAACTGCATAGGGTCGGTTAAATTTTCTTGCATTTCTGATATTTTGTGTTAAAATAATTTTCTTAATTTGCGTAATGCTTTGTAGTTGATTGTTTATCTTGCAGAAACAAAAGGAGGATTTGCAATGTCGGGTTTTGATTTATTAGTGTTGGCTCCTGTAGGTTCAATTATGGCTCTGGGTTTTGCTTTTTATCTGGCTATGTTTGTTTTAAAACAAGAAGAGGGCAACGAGAAGATGCGTCAGATTGCCCACGCAGTAAAAATAGGGGCAAAGGCATATCTTAAGAGACAATATCTGGGCGTATCTGTATTTTTTGCGTTGGTATTCCTTGCGCTTTTGATTTTAGCACTAAAAAGGTATCTAGTTATTTTTGTTCCTTTTGCATTTTTGACCGGAGGATTTTTTTCCGGCTTGTCCGGCTTTATTGGAATGACTATTGCCACCCATGCTTCTAATCGCACCGCATACGCAGCTATGAAAAGTCTTAATTCCGGACTGCGCGTAGCTTTTTCCAGTGGCGCGGTTATGGGCCTGACTGTAGTCGGTTTGGGATTATTGGACCTAAGTTTTTGGTATTATTTTTTGAACCTTTATTACGGAAGTTATACTATGCCAAGCTGGATTCCCTCTTGGTTTGCCCCGCATATAAAATGGATTTTTGACGGGCATCCTTTACCGATAGGGACAGATAAAATTACCGCCATTACATCCACGATGCTTTGTTTTGGCATGGGCGCAAGCTCCCAGGCGCTTTTTGCCCGTGTAGGTGGCGGTATTTTTACCAAGGCCGCGGATGTTGGGGCAGATTTGGTTGGTAAAGTAGAGGCGGGTATACCCGAAGATGATCCCCGTAATCCGGCAGTCATTGCCGATAACGTCGGCGATAATGTCGGCGATGTGGCGGGCATGGGCGCCGACCTTTACGAATCTTACGTCGGTTCAATTGTAGCTACTTCTGCTTTAGGTGTAGCTGCGGGTTTAGGAGTAGCCGGGGTAACTGTGCCTATGGTTATGGCAGCGGTGGGAGTTGTTTCTTCTATTATCGGAACATTCTTTGTGCGCAGTAAAGAACAGGCAGAGCAGAAGATATTGTTATTCGCTTTGCGAAAAGGGGTCTTTGCCAGCTCATTTTTGGTGGCGTTACTTTCTTTACCTTTAGTGGTATTTACTTTGGGTTGGCAACATATCGGCGTATATTGGGCGGTATTAGCTGGTTTAATAACTGGGGTATTTATTGGTTTGGTTACAGAATATTTTACCTCCAGCGGTTTTAAGCCTACCCGTTTTATTGCCGAACAATCTCTTACCGGGCCGGCTACCGTTATTATCGGCGGGATTGCTGTGGGGATGATGTCTACGGCAATACCGGTTATCGTGGTTGGGGTGGCCATATTATCCAGTTTCTTTCTGGCCGGAGGAAGGATATCCGAGCCAGCGACTTTTAGTCTTGGGCTTTATGGAGTGGCTATTTCTGCGGTGGGGATGCTTTCTACCTTGGGTATAACTTTGGCTACTGATGCTTATGGTCCGGTGGCAGATAATGCCGGCGGAAATGCGCAGATGTCTAATCTGCCTCCTGAGGTCAGACAAAGGACAGATGCCTTGGATGCTTTAGGCAATACCACAGCTGCCACTGGTAAAGGTTTTGCTATTGGTTCAGCGGCACTTACTGCTTTGGCATTAATTGCTGCTTACCGCGATCAGGTGTATTTAATTGCCCAACAGCGAGGGATGAGATTTTCACTGGATTTAAGCCTGATGAATCCCAATGTATTGGTGGGGTTATTTATTGGAGGCATGCTTCCGTTTTTATTCTGTTCAATGACTATGCGCGCCGTAGGAAGGGCCGCGGGAAAGATTGTTATGGAAGTAAGGAGGCAGTTTAAAGAAATAGTGGGTTTGATAAATGGAAAAGCCCAGCCAGATTATGCCCGTTGCGTGCGCATTGCCACCGCTGCCGCACAGAGAGAGATGATTGCACCATCGTTAATGGCTATTATCGCTCCTATTGTCGTGGGGTTGTTAGTTGGAGTGAATGCAGTCGCGGGTATGCTTACCGGAGCTACGATTTCCGGTTTTGTGTTAGCAGTAATGATGGCAAACTCAGGCGGCGCTTGGGATAACGCCAAGAAATACATTGAGGAAGGCCACCATGGCGGAAAAGGGTCTGCCGCGCACAAGGCAGGCGTGGTGGGGGATACCGTAGGCGATCCGTTCAAGGATACCTCTGGTCCAAGCCTGAATATCCTGATTAAATTAATGTCTATGGTCTCCATTGTGTTTGCTTCTTTTATTATTTCCCACACACTATTTAAGTAATTTTTATTTTTATATAAAATATCCAAGTTTTTTCAAAATGAGAGGATTTTCTTGCCAATTCTTTTCTACTTTAACAAGCAATTCCAAGTATATTTTCTTTTCTAAAAGTGCCTCTATTTCTTCCCTTGCCATCTCTCCAATCTTTCTAATCAT
>JAMWCI010000108.1 GCA_023818655.1 Candidatus Omnitrophota bacterium | reverse complement strand
ACGAGATAATTACTTTAAAAACTCTACCGCACTTTTTGCATTTATAAGCTGGTATCTGCTTAAACGTCCTGCTCAATAATTTTAGACTTGTTGAATAACAATCAGGGCATTTTTGAGGCTCGACTATCGTATTCTTCTTTTTTCTTTTCATGCTTCCTCCGCGTTAAGAATGTTTCTATTAAGAGGTTATCTATATCCTCTTAACCAATCTGACTTCCTTGGCAGCCAGTTGCTGGTAATGCGTAAATTAGACTGCTCCTCCACCTGCGGATTATAAATCCTCTTGCCCTGCTCTTCGGTAATGGCAAAGACCCTAATCATCTCCGCTGCTGCCACAGAATAACATTCGGTGTCAAAGAAGTGGCTCTTCATATGATTTGAAACCAGCTGCCATTCTTCCCGGGCCTTCCCTGTCTTTTTATCCCTTAAGATTACCTTGTGCTCTGCGCAAAACTGCTTGAGGTATTCTTCAGGCGGATCCTTGTGCAGATGCCAGCCGCCAGGAGCCTCAAGCTTGGTATTTTTAACCAACCGCGTGATTTTATCCTTAAAGTAGCTGGTATCTATGTGCCACAGGGATAATCCCTCGGCAATTGCGTGACCGGTAGAAGGAAATTTGTCTATGTGCGTAACTCTAAAGACTCCTCCGCTTAAATATGCCTGCCCTTTAACCGGCCGGGCAATATCTCTCCAGGCACGGCATACCTCATAAACCTCATCAGTCCGGTAGCCGGTGTCAATACAGGTTAATCTTACCGGAAAAGGAGCTACTCCTACCTGTTCTGAAGGATAGTGAGTCTTGAATAAAATATCAATCACATCATCCCAATCCTCAACTCTTGTGGCAAGAATAAGCCAAGATTCCTGGTGCGCTCCCCAGCCACGGATGCTTAAGTAAAAATGACCCTTTTGCACATCCACTCCAGCAGTTAAAACCCTGACTCCAACCGGCACAATTCCTTTGGGATAGGGAAGTGCTAAGACAGATACCTCTTCGGGCTTGGTTTTGCCCAAATTCTCCTGCCAGATATCTGCCAGCCAAGAATTAACAAAGTTCATCAAAAGTTCTGGGTAGTCTTTTGATTTTAAGAACTCCGCAGCAATATCACTCCAGGTTAGCCAGGGCGAATAAAGGGAGCTAATCCAGAAGCCTCTATGTTTACTTCTGGCAACATTGCCTTTTATAACTCCCTGCTCATCAATCTCTGCGCCTTCTGGAACCCACTGACCGTTAAGCATCATTTTATTTTTGTGGTAGTCGGGAATATGCTTTGCGCAGTAAAGACACTCATACCAGGCAAGCCGTTCGTTCTTAATCTTTTCGGCGGATGTTTCCTCTTTTGGCCACTTGACCTGCGGAAAAACTAATACCTGATATTTCCCGCAAAAAGGACAGGGCACATAAAAACGGCTCTTGTCTGAGCGTTCATATTCCCTGTAAATATAACCCTCTTTAGTCGTCGGAGTTGAAACCTTAATTGTCTTTCTATTCCAGAATGTCTTCTGCCTTTCCTGGGCAAGCTTTATCGGATCAGCTTCACGGCCGGAGAACCTCGGATATTTATCCACCTCATCTAAGAATAAATAACGAATAGGTCGTGATGCAAGGTCAGCCGGAGAATTTGAACTTGAGAAGTAAAGAATCATTCTATCTAAAGAATATTCTAACTTAGTGATATCATCCATTATTTTAGGTAGGTGTTCCCTCAAAACAGAAGAATCTTCTACCATTGGCAGTACCCGCTTGTAAGAAATGCTCTTTGCGTCGCTTTCCCGGGGCAAGACGATTAAGGTAGGCCCAGGATCCTGATCGATAATGTAGCCCAGCATATTATACATTGCCTCGGTTTTCCCCACCTGCGAAGCAGCCATCACCGTAATCTCCTCAACAAAGGTATCAGTAAAAGCATCCATAACACCTTTTAGATAAGGCGTCCTACTTGTTTTCCATCTGCCCGGCTCAGCTGAGGTAATGGGATTAAGAATCCGGTTCTTGTCTGCCCAGAGGCTGACACTTATCTTCTCCGGACGCTTCCATGCCAATCTCTCTTCTTTTGTCCAGACCAGCCGGTCCTGAGGCTTTGTCCAGTATTTCATTTTGCTCATCCCGCTTTGCTCCTGCAAATTCATCAATAATCTCGCCTATTGCCTCAGAAAGTAAAACCTCGATCTCTCTTGGCTCTTTCATTGCCAAAATAGGAGCCATTCTTGTAGGCAAAGCCAAAAACGTTCTTTTGACTGCCATAATGCGATTAATCCGGTCGCGCTCAACCTCCTCTTTGGGTAAAAGCATGCCTGATGTCTCAAGAAGCTCTAATTCCAAGAGACCTGCCTTAAACTTACTAATCTTCTCATCCCAGAAATCCTTGCCCTTGGCGCGCTTACCCTTGGCCAAGGTGCTTAGATGCCAGGCTTTTATATCCTCTAAGTCATAAAAGCCTTCTTTAGTTACCGGCATACCTTCGCGCTTCCACCTCTGCACAGTGCGGTAAGTAACCTCCATTACCTTAGCCACCTCTTCAGCAGTCTTTACGATTGTCTCAGGAAGAGGCCCGGCCTCGTAACGGCGCAACTCAGCGATCTCCGAACGGGTAAGAACGCCCCGCTGCATCTTCTCCACTAAATAAAGATAGCGCCTTTTGTCAGCCAACTCGGCAATGCTCTGCTTATTAAAAGTCGTCTTTTCGATATTTTTCTCTTCTGGTAAAGCCATTTTTCACCTTTAATCAACTATGACAAAACCCGTGCGATAATTGTCGCGGATGTCCTATTCTTAATAATCCCAAAGAGATGCTCGCTTTTATCCTATCTTTAATCTTTTCAATAGGTTATCTTTGACAAACTCTCTGATTTAATTTACTAAATCCTTACAAAATGACCACGACATCACTTTTTCAAATTTTGTATCACTGACAGAGTGCGCCTCGCCCGACCCGCGCATAGACCCCCACTGGAAGGACCCGTGAACATACATAGCAAAAAGTCCTCAAAACGGCCTCCGCGAAAGGTCAGTATCGCAAGAAACGTCAGTAACATCGGGCTCTCCGTCAGGCGTATCTGATATATCTGGCGTTTCTGATGTTTCACGTAACCCATATGAGTCCTTAATTCTCTCTATTTTCTCCTCATCCCAAACAATGGCAGAAGCTCCGCTACTCGTCCTTACCTTACCGAAGCCCATTGCCGACAATCTCCGGCCGATCCTCTGATAGGTAACCTTGTATTTATCGCTCTTATCTTCGTTAAAGCTATCCGTAATATCTTTAACCGAAAGCATACCCTTGTCCACGCTTCCTCTCAGGCCAGATAAAACAGTCAAGATTTGAGCTTCAATGGTATCCGCTTTTTCAATCAACTTCTCGGACTCTAACCTCTTAACAAGCTTTAGGAAATAGGCCTCCCGCCCAGGCCGGACCAGGCGTATGATCTGCTGAATAGGCTTAAGTATATCCCCTAACCTGCCTGAAGCCGGTTTCAGTATGCATTCCAGTCCCTTGCCATAGTGCCTTGCCCTAAATACAACCATCTTCTCCTTAAGCGGTAGGGCACGCAAAGGCGTAACATCCTCTTCGAAGCGCTTTGTTGTCTCGGGCATATTAATAGGTATAGCCCTTGTCTCAAGAATCCTGTGTATCCCCTCGTTTGTGCCTATTATGGTAGGGCCGAATATGGAATAATACACGATATCCCTGTGCGCGCCTTTGTCCGGAAAGAGAACCCTTGGCACCTTAGCCCCTTTCTCGAAGCGGTGTAACAGTATGTCCTCGCTCCCGTTTTTCTCTGCCTTTTCCCATATATCCTTTACGTCAAAAAATAAAGATGCCATGAGGTCATTGGCAACCACCAGCGCCGATGGCAGTTCGCCCGTCTGGATCAGGGCGTGGGCCACCGATTTCCCGCCTTCCAGCGTAAAATCGCCTTCTAACACAAAGCGAGAATCGAGGGTCAGGCCCGAATCGTGCAGCGCGCGGCTGAAACCGCGAAATCGACGCGGGCCAGGCGGATGAAAGTCAGGGACGCCGACAAAGCCGATCTGCCGGTATCCACG
>JAMWCI010000028.1 GCA_023818655.1 Candidatus Omnitrophota bacterium | reverse complement strand
GTTTTTCTTTTTGTTTGCCTTCGCGGAGGAGTCCCTTACCATCACCACCTATTATCCTTCTCCTTACGGAAATTACAAATCTTTAGGTACGCATAAAATGGGAATAGGAACTCATTATTCCAATTCTACCAATATGGCTAGTCTATCAGATAACAACCTCATAGTAGAAGGCAACCTCGGGATCGGGACGCCAGATCCGGGCGCAAAACTGGTTGTTCCAAATCTTGGCTCAAGCTCGGGCACTAACGTTGTTGTTGACGGCAGCGGCAATTTTTATATCGCTTCATCTTCTCTACGCTATAAAAATAACATCAGGAACCTGAAAATCGACCCCCGTAAAATACTAAAAGCGCAGCCAAAATCTTTCACCTATAAGACAACAGGCGTCAAAGATATAGGTTACATTGCTGAGGATTTTGATAATTTAGGACTGAAGGATTTACTTGTATATGATGATAAAGGTAACCCTGAGACTGTAAAATACGATAGGATTTCTCTTTACCTGATAGAGCTGATTAAAGAGCAATACAGACAGATAAATGTCCAGCAAAAGGAGATAGAAAAGCTGAGAGCAGAAATAAATAAACTAAAGGCAAAATAAGGGATTTTAGAATCATCAAGCAATATTTCTCTTAGCCCCAAAAGCCAAAGGTAATTTCTCTTCTTCTGGCTCAAGGAATTCAGGTAATTCTGCAGCAGCCGCTTAAGGTCATACAGATTAAAATTCTTCAATTATTTTTAGGTTATCTAATCAGAGGTTCTTTCAAGGCAGTCAAAGTTTTTCTGGAATACTAATGCGCTCTCTGGTATAATTACCTCATGCTTGAGTTTATCCTTCATGGACTTAAGGATTTTCCCAAGGAGTGTGTAGTGGTGATTATGGGCGCCTTACCTATATCAGAGGTGCGCGGAGCTATCCCTTTGGGTTTGTCTTTTGGTATGCCGCTGGTAAAGGCGTTTTGGCTGGCAGTTTTAGGCAACCTCAGCTTTATCATACCGGCATTATTCTTGTTTGAGCCTGTTTCCAACAAATTGCTCCGGTTTAGAATCTGGTCGCGTTTCTTTGATTGGGTTTTTGCGCAGACAAAAAAGAAAGCCGATACTGTGCAAAAATATCAGGCCTTAGGTTTATGTTTGTTTGTGGCTGTGCCTTTACCGATGACAGGCGCCTGGAGCGGAGTGATTGCGGCGTCTCTTTTTAAAATCAGGTTCAGATACGCCGTTATCGCTATCTCTTTGGGTGTAATCATCGCGGGATTAGCGGTAAGTGCCCTTTGCGCCTTGGGGGTTATGGGCTGGATGACGCTGGCACATTGATAAAAGGAGGCGTAAGGTATGTTTAAAGGAAAATCCCTTTGGCAAATATTTCAAACCGGCGGCATAACGCTGTATATACTTTTATTCTGTTCTGTTATTTCCATAGCCATCATCAGCCAGAGGATTTGGTATTACTGGAGGCGTTCCAAGATAAAGCGGGTGGATTTTATGGGCCAAATCCGCCACGCCTTGGGAAAAGGTGATATTCAGGAGGCGCTGCGGATCTGCAGAAAGACCGATACCCCATTCTCTGCGGTAGTTTCCGCAGGGCTTACTTTACCGGGCAATACCGAAACAGCAATATCTCATTCCATGGAAAGACAGATTGCCATAGAGACAGCCAAACTTGAACGCTATACCAGCATCGTAGGGACTATTGGTAGTACGGCAGTCTATATCGGGCTTTTTGGGACAGTCCTGGGGATTATCAGAGCGTTTCAGGATATCTCTGCAAGCGGCTCAGGCGGAATGAATGTCGTTATCAGCGGTATTGCCGAGGCTTTGGTATGCACCGCAGCAGGTCTGTTAGTGGCGGTCCCCGCAGTTATTGCTTACAATTACTTTATGCGGCGCATAGATGCCTTTGTTTCGGATATGGAGTTGTGCGCTTCTGAGCTTTTGGATTTGATTAGCGCAAGGAAAAGAGAATGAGGGTAAGGAGAAGGGAAAAATTAGTGGCTGAGATTAACATCACTCCGTTTACCGATGTTATCTTGGTCTTATTGGTTATATTTATGATCGCTACGCCTTTAATTTTCCAGTCCAGCATGAAGGTGCATCTTCCGGACGCAGAGTCTGCTGAAGCGTCTACAGAGACGATTATCATTACGGTTAATGAGACAGGAGAGGCGTTTCTGGATAATACCCAGTACAATCTGCGTTACGATTTCGGGATGCTGAAATCCCGGTTAAGGTCGTTGCTTGGAAATAACGCTAATCCCTCGGTTATCATTAATGGCGATAAGAACGCAAGGTATGAGTTTGTGGTCAGGGTTATTGATTTGGTTTCTCAACTGGGAGCCAATCCCATCCTTTTAGGCACTGCCCAGAAAAAGGAATAGGATTTTTGGCGGAAAATACGGAAAAGAAGGCATTATACCGTCAGATTAAGATATTGGGTATGATTTTTTTTATCCCCGTTTTGTTGGCAGCCTGTCCAATAGGCGGTTTTTTTCTCGGGGACTATTTAAAGAGAAGGTTTGATTTTCCCGCTTATATAATTCTGGTTTGTTTAACTCTGGGTTTCTTTGCTGGTATACTGGAGACTATCAGAATCGTAAAACTGGTAACAACGATTGATAACAAGGAGAAGCAAGGCCATGGCGGAGCAGGAACTGCCTGATTTTATCGCATTGCTTTTGCATAAATTTCCAGACGTTGCTTTTCTGTATTACCTCTACATATGGCGTAATGTATTTTATGCTGTTATGGTGGCTTTTATCCTTTGTATTTTCGCTTTCATCGCCGCACGCAGGAAGGCATTGATACCTGAAGGAATTCAGAATATTGCCGAGATTTTTGTGGAGGGTATAGACGATTTTGTCTGCGGCATATTGGGCAGCCGTGGCAGGAAACACACCCCATTTATCGGCACGCTCTTTATTTACATATTATCTATGAATATGCTGGGTTTAATCCCATTTTTTAAATCGGCAACCGCAAGTTTGTCCACTACCCTGGCTTTGGCCCTGTGTGTGTTTTGTTATGTCCAGTACAGCGCGATTAAAGAGATGGGGGTCGCCGGTTATCTTGACCATCTTGCCGGAAAACCCCGCGGGGCAATTGCTTTTTCGGTTGTGCTTCCGGCAATGCTTTTTCTTTTACATCTGCTCTCGGAAGTAGTTAAACCCCTTAGTCTTTCTCTGCGTTTAAGGAGTAATATCTGGGGGGATGACCTGCTTTTATCTGTGATGGCAGGTCTTGGCCTTAAGGGAATTATCCTGCTTTTGGTGAATATGCTCAGTGTTCTGTTAAGCGGCATAGTCCAGTCCGTGGTTTTTTCTTTGCTTGCTACAATATATCTTGCAGCGGCCCTGCCGCTTGAAGAAGAATAATAAAAGGAAAGGAGATAAATATGGATGTTAAAGTCGCGCTTGCATTCAGTCTACCGCTAGGTCTTGGTCTGGCAGCGCTTGGTTCGGCAGTAGGATTAAGCAGGGCGGTAACGCAGGCAATGGATGCCACAGGAAGGCAACCGGAAGCAGCCACAAAAATACTTATCAATTTGACTATCGGTTGCGCTTTTATTGAAGCAATCACCATCTACGTGCTGGTATTCGCGTTCGTCTTGTCCGGAAAACTCTAAAAGAAATTACTTTCAGATGGAACTTTTAAAATTGCTCAGTGGTAATGAGGTTATAGCTCAGATATTTAGCTTTCTTATTCTGTTTTTTCTCCTGAGGAAATTTGCCTGGAATAAAATACTGCGTTTACTGGATGAAAGACGGCAACGCCTTGCCAACGAATTCAAAAATATAGAAGAGGAAAAAGCCGAAATAACCAGACTCAGGGCTGAATACGAAGAGAAGATTGCCCGGATAAAAGAGGAGGCAGACAGGATTATTCAAGAAGCGGGTTTAGAAGGAAGGAGGATTACCGAGGAGATACGTAAGAACGCCAACTTAGAGGCGCAGGAGATTATTAACAGCGCAAAGGAAGAGATAAAATACCAGTTGTTAGCAGCTCGGGAAGAGTTAAAAGAAAAGATAGTGGATTTGATTATCGCCGCTACAGAACAGGTTATCCAGGAGAGGCTCACCGAAGAGGATGACTTAAAGATAATCCGGGATTTTCTGGAGAAGGTGGATAAATTATAATGCTTGAGCGCATTGCGGTTAAACGTTATGCCGAGTCCTTTATGGAGCTTGCCCGTCAGGATATCGGCGTTGATAAGGCGGTAGAGGAGTTTAAAAATTTAAAGGGCGCCATCATCCGCGATAATCCGGATTTTCTCGGGTTTCTGGAGAATCCCGGCATAAGTTTCACTGAGAAGTGCGCATTTATTGACAAGGTGTTGAATGTGGATTTTTCCGATATCACGCGGCATTTTCTTAAGTTGCTTGTGCAAAAAGGGCGCATTGACAGGCTTGCGGATATCGCAGAATATATCCGTTTTAATTATTCCCATGGCAGACGGACCGAGGCGCTGCTTAAAATCAGCTCTCTTTTTGATCTAAAACTGATAAAAGATATTGAAGACAGACTAGAGAGAAAATTCGGAAAGAAATTCAAATTTTATATAGACCTGGATGCCGATATCCTGGGAGGCATTCAGGTAATTATCGGCAATACTGTGCTTGATGGTTCGCTGAGAAAGCGGTTGAATGAATTGCGGGCAAGGCTGATGAATATCAAGGTGTAGATATGTCTCTCAAACCAGAAGAAGTCTCCGCCATTATAAAAAAAGAAATAGAGAAATACAAAACTCGCCTGCGGGTAGAATCTATTGGCACTGTAATTCAGGTAGGCGATACCATTGCCCGTATCTACGGTCTTGACGATGTTATGATGGGAGAGATTGTGGAGTTCTCGGAGAAGATTATAGGAATGGTTTTCAATCTGGAGGAAGAAAGCGTTGGGGTGGTTATTTTTGGCACGGATAATCCGGATAAGGATATAAAAGAAGGCGATATAGTCAGGCGCACAGGCAGGATTGTTCAGGTGCCGGTTGGGCAGGCCTTGGTAGGCAGGGTGGTGAATTCCTTAGGAAGGCCTGTTGACGGCAAAGGGCCTCTTCATAGCGATAGATACAGGCCTTTGGAAGCCAAAGCTGTCAATGTGATAGAGCGTCAGCCAGTAAAGCAGCCTTTAGAGACAGGCATAAAGGCAATTGACGCTATGACTCCCATAGGCAGGGGGCAACGTGAACTCATTATCGGAGACAGGCAGACCGGAAAGACCGCTATAGCCATTGATACTATTATAAATCAGAAGGGAAAAGGCGTTTATTGCGTATATGTGGCAATAGGCCAGAAGATTTCCAGTATTGTTACTATTGCCGAAACCTTGGTTAAATATGGGGCAATGGATTACACCACTATTGTGAGCGCCTCTTCGCGCACTTCCGCCTCTCTGCAGTATCTGGCTCCTTACGCAGGATGCGCCATAGCAGAGGAATTTATGTATAACGGCAAAGACGCGCTGGTTATTTACGATGACCTCACAAAGCATGCCCAGGCATACCGGCAATTGTCTCTTCTTTTAAGGCGTCCTCCGGGAAGAGAGGCATATCCGGGAGATATATTTTATCTGCATTCGCGTCTGTTAGAACGGGCGGCGAAATTGCACGATAATTTAGGCGGTGGCTCTATGACCGCGCTTCCTATCATTGAAACCCAGGCAGGAGATATCACCAGCTATATTCCTACTAACGTCATCTCTATTACCGACGGTCAGATATATCTGGAAAATGACCTTTTCTGGGCAGGGGTGCGGCCGGCGATCAATGTGGGCTTATCGGTTTCCAGGGTTGGCGGCAAGGCCCAGAGCAAGGCGATGCGTCAGGTTTCTGCGAAGCTGCGTATGGATCTGGCGCAATACCGCGAGCTGGCGACCTTTACGCAGTTCGGCACAGAACTAGATAAAGCTACTCAGGCGCAGTTAATCAGAGGCGAGCGGATGATGGAGATTCTTAAGCAGGGGCAGTATGAACCGCTTCCGATGGAGAAAGAGGTATTAATTATTTACTGCGGCACAAAGGGCTTTCTGGACGATATTCCTGTATCAGCAATACAGAGATTTGAACAGGAGTTTTTCAGTTATATAGATGCAAACCACGGAGATATTTTAAGGGAGATGCAAGAGACCAAAGAGTTAACTGAAGGATTGATGCAGAGGCTGGATAGGGTTATCAGCACCTTTAAAGAGGGGTTTAAACAATCATAAATATGCCGGAGTCGTTTAAACAGATAAAAAACAGGATTCACAGCATAGAGAATGCCAAAAAGGTTACCGCGGCGCTAGAGATGGTTTCTTTCTCAAAATTAAATAAGACCGAAAAGACACTGGCGTTTTTGCGTCAATATTTCCTGAAGCTGGAGCAGGTTTACGGACACTTACTGGGAGAGGCGCAGGGATTAACTCATCCTTTCTTTGAAGAACGTTCCGATAACGGCAAAATCGCATTGTGTCTGGTGACTTCTGACAGCGGATTGTGCGGCGCCTATAACGTTAATATTATTTCTTTAGCAGAAAAGTTCCTACAAGAGCATGTGAAGGAGAGGATAGTTTTTGTTTTTGTAGGAAAGAAAGGATTTAATTTTTTTCGCAAAAAGGGTTTTTTGCCTTTGCATGCCTACTTAGGACTTAACGGTAGATACAATCAGTCTACAGCTGACGAAATAGCAAATAAACTATTTGAGATTTTTTCCTGCCGGCTGGTGGATGAGGTATATGTCGCCTACACGCATTTTGAGAGCGCCTTTATCCATAAACCCACAATCAAAAAACTGCTTAATCTGAAAAAAAACATTCCACAGGAAGTCAATTTTATTTTTGAACCGGATAAAGAGATGATTGCAGAACGTTTTTTACGTCATTATCTTATCTTTAATTTTAGGATTATGCTTCTGGAGGCTTTTGCCTCAGAGCATGCCTGTCGGGTTATAGCCATGCGTTCGGCTACAGACAATGCAAAGGAGATGCTCCAGCAACTTACGCTTGCCAGAAATAAGATGCGTCAGGCAAGTATTACGCAGGAGATAATGGAAGTTATTTCTACAGCCGAGGCGTTAAAGGGCTAAGACAATGGCAGAGGGACAGATTATTCAGATTATAGGTCCAAGCGTGGATATAAAATTTCCCCAAGGGCAGGTGCCGCAGCTGTTGAACGCTATTAAAGTTACTTATTCCGAGCAAGGCATTGATTTAACCTTGGAGGTGGCTCAGGATATAGGTAATAATACAGTGCGTTGTATAGCGCTTGGTCCTACCGATGGATTGGTAAGAGGGATGAAGGCTCAGGATACCGGCTCGCCTATTACCATACCTGTGGGAGAACAGACCCTGGGAAGAATTTTTAATCTTTTGGGTGATGCTATTGATGGCAAGGGGGCATTGGAGCATCCAGAAAGGCGCAATCCTATCCATCGTCCTTCTCCTGGCTTTGTAGAGCAGCTGCCCTCAGCTGCGATATTAGAGACGGGTTTGAAAGTTATAGACTTGCTTGCGCCTATCCCAAAAGGAAGCAAGGTGGGTATGTTCGGCGGCGCCGGTGTAGGTAAAACGGTTATCGTGATGGAGTTAATCAGGACAATTGCCACAGAGCACGGCGGCGTATCTGTTTTTGCCGGAGTGGGAGAGCGCAGCAGAGAGGGCAATGAGCTATGGCTGGAGTTGAACGCCTCCGGCGTTATTAAAAACAGCGTGCTTGTTTTTGGTCAGATGAACGAGCCGCCGGGAGCGCGGCTGCGCGTGGGTTTATCTGCGCTGACCATGGCAGAGTATTTTCGCGATGAAGAAAAAAAGGATGTGCTTTTATTTATCGATAATGTCTACCGATATATTCAGGCAGGTTCTGAGGTCTCTACCTTGCTTGGCCGTATGCCTTCCGCAGTAGGGTACCAGCCGAACCTGGCAACTGAGGTGGCGCAACTTGAAGAGAGAATCGCTTCTACGCGTAATGGCTCTATTACTTCTATTCAGGCGGTGTATGTTCCTGCCGACGACCTTACCGATCCTGCTCCGGCAGCAGTATTCTCTCATCTGGACGCAAAAATAGTCCTTTCCCGACAGATTGCGGAGTTGGGGATTTATCCTGCGGTTGACCCTTTGGATTCTTCTTCAAGGATAATGAATCCGAGGATTGTAGGAGCCCGGCATTATAATACCGCCTTGGCTGTGCAGAAGATATTGCAGAGATATAAAGAATTGCGCGATATCATTTCTATCTTGGGCATAGATGAATTATCCGATGAGGATAAATTAATGGTTAATCGCGCTCGCAAGCTTCAGCGGTTTTTTTCGCAACCGTTTTTTGTCGCCGAGGTATTTACCGGCATTAAAGGCAGATACGTAAAACTTGAGGATACCATTAAAGGCGCGGAGATGATTGTAGAGGGCAAGTTGGATGAGCTTCCGGAGCAGGCTTTCTACATGGTAGGTGCTGTTGAAGAAGCGATAGAGAAGGCTAAGGGATTGAACAATAATGTATGAAAAAATATTTTAAGCTGGATATTTTATCTTCGGTAAACCATATATTCCAAGGAGAGGTATATTCTCTTATCGCGCCTGGACAGGCAGGTTACCTTGGTGTCTTGGCTCACCACGCGCCGCTTATTGCTAGTCTTGTTCCGGGTAAGATTATTTTTGAAGAGGTCTCTGGTAAACGCACCATCATTCAATCTGAGAGAAACGGTTTTCTGGATGTACACAACAACAGGGTTATTATACTGTTAGAATAAGATTAAGGCACTGAATATACATCATCCTTCTGTCTGTACCAGAATAGACCCGCCAGACTAATTTACATTTGAGGCTCAGTCTCTTTTAGAATACTCTCTTTTTCAAAGCTGCGCAAGAGAGGATGCAGCTCTCTTTTTTATTTCTCTTTTTATTTTTTTAAGAAATCTATTGACAAAATAATAAAAATAATATATACTTTACTATGTCGATATACTTACTAATATTATATTGAAGGAGCGAAGATGAGGATTTCTGCGGAAATTGATTATGCCTGCAGGGCGCTTTTGGAATTAGCTTTAAATTGGCAAACCAAGAAACTAGTTCAGGTATCTGTTATTGCCAAAGAACAAGATATCCCGATTAAGTATTTAGAACAGATTTTATTTAAATTAAAAAATTTAAACTTAGTGCAGAGCGTCAGAGGAAAACAAGGCGGATACCGATTAGCCAAGAACCCACGCGATATAAAGGTGGGTGAAGTGATGCGTAAATTGGAGGGGCATCTTTTGGAGATGGCAGATACCATAGGTAAAAAAGAATCTGTATTTACAGATATCTGGAAACAAACAGAAGATTCTATCATCATGGTGTTAGACAAGATAAGTTTTGAAGATATCGCAAACCAGGTTAAAAACAAAAAGACCGCTATAATTTACCAGATATAATCTTTTATGTGTAAAGAAGGAGGATAAAAAATGAGTTTACTAGAAAATAATGATGACTTAAAGGGGTTGGTAGAGAGTTTGAATTTTAAAGAAAAGGTGGATAGGTCCTTAGCCATAATAAAAGAGGCCTATGATAAATATGGCGATGGTTTAGTGGTAGCAAATAGTTTGGGCAAGGATTCTGTTTGTGTCTGGGATTTGGCAAAAAGGGTGAGTCCGAAAATTAGAGGTTTTATTGTTACTACCCGTTTTAAACCGAAAGAGACAGTTGAATTCATGTATGAGACGGTAGCCAGATATCCTGAACTTAAGATTTATAAGAGCGACGCAGAAATCCCGGATAGACTCTATGAAAGCGATCCTGATAGATGCTGCGATATCTTAAAGGTTGAACCGACAAGAAGGGCAATAGGAGAGATGAATGTGAAATGCTGGGTTACCGGACTGCGCTGCACAGAGGGAAGAACCCGCACAGATTTCAAGGAGGTGGAAGAGCGGGACAAGGGTTTGATTAAGCTAAACCCGATTCTTATTTGGAAAGAAAGAGAAGTCTGGCAGTATCTGGCAGTTTATGGGGTTAAGGTCAATCCTTTATATGCCCAAGGTTATCGTTCCTTAGGGTGCCTGCCTTGCACAAAGATTACTGCTGATGAAAATGAACGGGCTGGCCGTTGGATTGGTACGAGTAAATGTGGTGGCGAATGCGGAATACATACCCGGCCGCTAAAGAACGTAGCTGGCGATGGAATTTGAGTAGAAAGATGATTGCGATATTACTTCTAATAATTATTTCTATATTTTGGGCGATGAATATGGGGGTTTCAGGCTTAGCAGTGTCATTTGCTCCTAGCGTAGGCAGTAACATTATTAAAAAGAATAGGGCTGTAGTTTTTTTTACTATATTTGTGCTTATGGGGGCATTGCTTGTAGGAGGAAGGGTTGCCAAGACATTAAGCAGCAAGATTATCGCCTCAGAACTTATTACTCAACCAGTGGTTTTAGCGATTCTTTTTTCAGCCTGTATCGCATTGTTTTTGGCAAACATTCTTAAGATACCGCAGTCGACAAGTATAATTATCGTTGGTGCATTTGTAGGAGCGGGGCTTTATTTTAAATCTTTGAATCTTTCTCTGATCAAATATTTGATTTTTGTCTGGTTTGGTGCATCTCTTTTATCATATTTTCTTACTTATTTTATTGTGAACAAGATCTATCCGCCGCGGCAGAAGAACTTAAGATTATATGAAAAATTTTTCTGCCATGAATCCAAGCTTAAGAAGTGGACGCTTTTCACTGATTTATATAGCGCGTTTGGAATCGGCACTAATAATGTAGCAAATGTCGTAGGGCCTCTTATTGCGGCTAATATAATAAAACCCAATGTGGGTTTTTTGATTTTCTCTCTGCTTTTTGGCTTGGGGGGCCTTATCTTAGGTAAGGGAGTGCTCAATACTGTAAGTAAGGAGATAGTTCCTTTAGGCACAATATCAGCTTCAATCGTCTCATTGATAGTTACTACCTTCATTATTACCTGTTCGCTCTTAGGTCTTCCGGCGCCCTATGTTCAGTTTTCCTCTTTGTCGATTCTGGCAATACATACCGCTAAGGAAGAAAAAAATCATAGCCAGACACTGGTTCATCCTATAACTAAGAAAATACTGAAGGTTTGGACGCTAACGCCTATATTAAGTATAATAATTTGTTACTTTATGCTTTTACTTTTAGGGGTTAAAAGATGATCTATATTAGCAAAGATTTGGTTGAGCAGATAGTAGAGCATTCTAAAAGGGAATTTCCTAATGAAGCATGCGGCATATTGTCAGGTAGTCAAGGAATGGTCAAGAAAGTTTATGAAATGACAAACACTGATAAGAGTCCACAGACTTTTTTTATGGACGCCAGAGAGCAAATAAAAGTGCTGAAGGGGATAAGAAGCACAGGCCAGGAGATGTTGGGGATATATCATTCGCATACAGCCAGCGAGGCTTATCCCTCGGGCCGAGATGTGGAGTTGGCACATTATTCGGATGCTTCTTATGTAATTGTTTCCTTAAAGAATAAAGATAATCTAAAGATACGCTCATTTAAGATAAAAGAAGGCAAGATAACTGAAGAGGAGATAAAAATAGTATGAATTTTTTGGTGCTCGGCACGAATCATAAACACAGCCCACTTGATTTAAGGGAAAGAATTTATTTTTCTAAAAAGAGGATAAAAGACGTCCTTAGTTTATTAAGACAAGATTGGGTTTTGGAAGGAGCGGCTATACTTTCTACTTGTAACAGGGTAGAAATCTATGCCAGCACCAGATATCCTGAGCAAGCAGAAAACCATATACTTGATTTTATCTCTCGCTATCATGAGGTTGACAAATCCGGACTTATTCCTTACCTATATGTGTACAAAGGAAAGGAGGCAATAAGGCATTTATTTCAGGTTGCCTCTGGGCTTGATTCACAGATATTAGGAGAGTCGCAGATTTTGGGTCAGGTTAAGTTTTCCTTAGAGGAATCCTGCGCTGACGATACCTTAAGAAATGTTTTTCATTCTGCCATATCTTTTGCCAAGAGGATACATAAGACAACAGGAATATCCGAAGGAAAAATTTCCTTAGGCACCATTGCCGTAGATTTTATCAAGGAGAGGGTGGGGCCCCTGACAGATAAAAATGTTTTAATTATTGGCGTAGGCAAAGTGACGGAGCTTGTGTTGAAATATTTAAAGAAGGAAGGTCCGAATATAATATTTATCTCAAATAGGACTTATGAAAAAGCAAAAGAGATGGCAGGTCAAATCGGGGCAGAGGTGGTTCGGTTTGATAACTTAAAGCAATATCTTCAAAGTAGCGATATAGTTATTAGCGCCACCGCTAGTCCCCATTTTGTTCTTAAAAAAGGCAACCTGAAAGATATAAAAAATAGACTTTTTATCCTTGACCTTGCTGTGCCAAGAGATGTGGAGCTATCGGTAAAGGAGTTGAAAAATATAAGTTTATATTCTTTGGAAGACTTAGATGAGGTGATTAAGAAGAATATTGAAAATAGACTTAAAAAAGCGGAAGAAGTTCAAAAGATTATAGATATAGAGGCACAAAGATTATGGACAGAGTTTACAGAATTGGAACCAGAACCAGCCCTCTTGCCTTAAGACAGGTTGAGGAGATTTTAGAGGGTCTAAGAAAGTTTTATCCTGATTTTAAGGCAGAGATTATAGGCATAGATACATACGGCGATAAAGACAAATTTACGCCTATATCGCAAATAGAAGGAACAGACTTTTTTACTAAAGAGATAGATGAGGCGCTTTTGACAGGAGAGATAGATTTTGCTGTCCATAGCGCCAAGGATTTGCCTGATGAAATACCCAAAGGATTAGTTGTAGTAGCAATTACAGAATCTATAGACCCCTATGATGCCCTAGTTTCAAAAGGTAATCTGAGGCTTGATGAGCTAAGAAAGGGAGCAAAAATAGGAACAAGTAGTTTAAGAAGAAAAATGCAAATTAAAAATTATCGTCGGGATTTTCAGATTGTGGATATCCGCGGCAATATGGATGAGAGATTAAGAACCCTTGAGGAGACAGATCTGGATGCCGTTGTAGTTGCTGCCGCTGGTTTGATTAGGTTGGGTCTGAAAGATGGAGTTACCCAAAGAATTCCTTTTGAGATTTTAAAACCACATCCTCTACAAGGTTCATTGGCAATAGTGGTAAGGGAGGATAATCAAGAGTTAATTGATTTATTAAAGGTATTAAATGAAAAATAGATTAGCAATATTAGTTTATAGTTTACTCTTTATTGTAGTATTAGGAGTTTGTTTTGTAAGATTTCATAATAATCTTAAGGAGACAAAGAAAACACCTGATATTAAAATTGTAGGAGTTGATGAAATAGTAAGTAATCCTTTGCAGTTTAGAGGTTTCATTGGTGTAGTTGGTGAAGTAATAAAAGTTAACGCAGCTAAAGGTATGTTCCTTTTGGGTTGCCAGGATACCTGTATAATAATGCCAGTAAGATATAAAGGTCAGATGCCTAAATTAGGAGATAGAATTACGGTTTTCGGTGAGATTAAACAAGAAAAGGAAAAATATATCTTTGAGGCAACTGAGGTCAAATTAAATTGAAAAAGAAAATAATATATCCGTTTATTAGTTTTGTATTAATATTCGTTCTCCATGCCATTTATTCTATTTGGAAAGGCATACATACTTTTAAGCAATGGGTTCAAATAGAAAAGATAAATTTTCTATTAGAGCATTTTAGACGCCAGGATTATTTATTAGGTATATCTTATGCTTTAGCCGGTGCATTTACTATCTATGCATTTCTGGAATTTTTGAAATGGCAGAGAAAAGATATCAGAGGAGTTTTAGGTGGGATTACGCTTTCAGGTGTAGTTTATTTACTTGGATGTTTTCTTATTGGCTGTTGTGGTTCGCCAATGCTTGTGGTTTATTTGGGTTTATTTGGCCCATCGTTTTTAGGTTTTACCAAACCACTTATTTTGATATTTACCGTTTTCTCAGTAATGGTTGGCTATTTTTGGATAAAAAAGAAAAGTAGAATTCAAGATGTTTGTTGTGTAAGAGGAGTTCATATAGATGCAAGTGGCCTGTCTTCAGATGAGGCAATTAAGAAGATTCAATCTGAACTGCAAAAGGGAATGAAATTGTTAAAATGTAAAAAATGCGGATGTATGAAAGAAACCTTACAAACTCTAAGAACTTCTTTAAACGAAGATTATATAGATTTATTAAAGAGTATCGATAGTTGGCTTCTTCAGATGAAGCCCATAGAGTATAGTTGTTTAGGATGTAAGTATTGTTTTCCGGCAGTAGCGATGAATATTTTTACAAGCCGCACTTTCGAATCTAAACCCGAAACTTGGCCGGCTGTAGCGGGTGAATATTTTGCTTTTTGTGATGGGGGAGGCTGTCCGGTAGCAGTTTCAACCCTTGCGAGTGTAGAATTAGCCGAGAGGCTCGCCAAGCTTAGGCCAAAAGAGCTCTGTATTGTGGGTAAGACCGAGACAGAAAATATAGGCATTGATAAAGTTATAAAAAATATAATAACAAATCCGATTATCCATTTTCTTCTTTTGGCAGGGAAAGACCCAGAAGGTCATCACAGTGGAAGGACATTGCTTGCTTTAAAAGAAAACGGCGTAGATGAAAATATGCGGGTAATAGGCTCAACCGGCAGGCGACCAATTTTAAAAAATGTATCAAGGCAAGAAATAGATACATTTCGTAAACAAATAGAAGTTATAAATATGTTAGGGTGTGAAGATGAACTATTGATTATTGAGAAAATAAAGGAGTTATCTTTAGAAGAGTGTTCAAAAAAAGAGGCCAAATCTATATCAATTTCTCAGGCACCAGTTATTCGGGTAAAAGAATCCGGAAAAATTCAAATGGATAAAGCAGGTTATTTTGTAATTATTCCACAAACAACAAAGGGGATTATTACAGTAGAGCATTATTCCTATGAGAATAAACTTTTAAGAGTAATTGAGGGTAAAGATGCAAAGAGTATTTATTCTTTGATTGTTGAGAAAGGATGGATTACGCAACTAAGCCACGCTGCATACTTAGGAAAAGAATTAGCTCGGGCAGAACTTTCCCTTAAGTTAGGTTTTAAGTACATTCAGGAAGGTGCATAATAATAAATGAGAAACGGTAAGGTTTATTTAGTCGGCGCAGGTCCGGGCAAGCCTGATTTAATAACTGTAAGAGGATTAAATATCCTTAAAGAGGCAGATGTCGTTATTTATGATTACCTTGTGGATAAAAGCCTCCTGCAACATACGAAGAAAAGCGCAGAACTTATCTGTTGTGATGAGTTGAACAAGAAGGGAAGATTCTCCAATGGTTTTTCAATACATCAGGAAAGAATCAACAATTTAATAGTTAAGAAGGTTAAAGAAGGAAAAAAAGTAACGCGGCTTAAGAACGGAGACGTTTCTATTTTTAGCCGCCTTTCCCAGGAGTTAGATGCGTTGGTCAGAAACAAGATAGATTTTGAGTTAGTGCCCGGAGTTACTGCTGCCAGTGCTGCAGTCAGTTACGCAGGAATA
>JAMWCI010000027.1:11222-15695 GCA_023818655.1 Candidatus Omnitrophota bacterium | reverse complement strand
GATTTACTACTATAGTAATATCTCATCGCCTCTCTACCATAAAATGCGCCGAGACAATATTCTTCTTTGGACAAGAAGGTAAAATTGAGGTGGGACGGCATGAACAGCTTTTGCTTCAAAGTCCTGATTACAGGAAATTTTTTCAAGACCAATTGGGGGATACGTTGCAATATAATGACGTCCTTGAAAAAAGATAATCTCATGGTTTGTCTTCGGCAGATTGTGTCTCTTGATTTTATGCGGCAGGAAAGTATGTCAGGGTTAAGTTTTATTTGAGACTTAAACTAAACCATTGCCGTTATAGCTTTCTTTTTTGTTTGCGCACAATACCATGGTAATATCTATAGGGTTATTGCAAGGTGCTGTAATGACGGATTTTTCAAGCTGATGAATTTTGAGTTGGTTTGCCGTTAGGGAGTGCCGTCATAGGCAGGCTGATGTTTTGGCAATGTTTTTAGTTTTAAGTGGAGATATTGTGGAAAGTTGACTATAGCCTGTTCCTCCGATTCAAAGATTTGCCACAGAGGGTTTTTTATTGCTACGGGTTGAAGTTCATTTATAAAAGTTGCTTATACCGGTGTGTGTCCGCCAGGAACCCAGTGTTGTTTATCAAGCAGAGCCCTCTGCGGAAATTGCCTTTTATTTTACCTCGGCGCAGGAGGAATTCAGTGAGTAGATATTACCAGCTCATCTTTTACCTTATTGCTTTATCCTTTGCGCTATGGCTATCATTTTTCGTTTCTTTCCCAAGCAACATACCTATCTATACCATTTTGATTGCCTGCGGGTTTCTACTATGCGCAAGGGCGGCAAAGCGAAAAATGAATTTTAATCTTAGTTTTGATGTTTTTCTTTTTTTGTATGTGTTGACGGTAACCTTGGGTCTGTTTTTCTCCCAGAATCTTTATGTGGCGGCAGATGTATATAGCTTTTTCATCCTGCCCATTCTGCCGGTTTTTTACCTTTTTAGGAGCGAATTCGTCTCTGCTGGCAACAAAGATGTTTTTCTCGTAGTTATTTCCGGATTTGCCGGAATTGTCGCGCTATATGCTGTTTTAGAATTTGTGATGCGAAAAAATGCGCTCTATGTTTATCTTGTTGCGAATAACTACTACCGCTATTATCTTATCCAGCACCGCGCTATGGCCACGCAAATCGTGCCCCAAGTCTTAGGGACATATCTTGCTGTCTGCCTTCCGGCAACGTATCACTTTATTTTTAATAAAGAGAAAAAGATAACCAGACTTTTAGGGATAATATGTGCCGCCTTGATTCTTTGCGCTATTTTATGCTCTGGTCAGAGGGTGGCGTTAGGGGCGATGCTTATTGCCTCTACGGTCTACTTTTTTATTGCAAATAAAAAAGTGCTGGGCATTTTTATGATGTTGGCAATTACAGGATTATTGTTGTTATCGTTAAGTCAAAAAGGGGTTTTGCAAAAAATCAGTATGAAGGGGTTTCTTAGCCATTATCCATATCAGTATAGGATAGCCCGGCTGCAACTCACTATGAAAATGATAAAAGAGTATCCAGCGAAGGGGATAGGGCTGGGGCATTATAAGCTTGTTTTTGACCGGTATGGGCATAAGTATGTTAATTATTATATGAAAACTCCGGAAAACATGTATTTAATGATATGGTGCGAAACTGGAGGGATGAGTCTGTTGCTTTTTCTTTTTTTTGTACTTTCCTTAATTAAAAAGGCATTCCGTCATATCCTTCTAAAGCTTCCTGAATATAAAATTGCCCTTGTTTTGACAAGCGGATTGTTTGCGCTTTTACTGAGCATGCTAACCTACGATGCGTTGTACTGGAGGACGCCTTTTTATCTGTTTTGGATATACTGCGGGATGCTTGCTTCGCTTCTTGATTACGGAGAAAGAAAATGCCCCACAAATTAGCCAAGGGCGCGCTGTTTTTCTTACTGACATCATTTATCTTTAGTCTTTCTTTTTTACCGGAGCCAATTCTAACGTGTTATCAATACGTAACGTTCGTTTCGCTTGGTATAGGCATGCTACTCTCTTTATATCTAAATCACTTTCATCTCAAACGTCATTTCTTTGAGCGCAGGGATTATCCGCTATGGATGTATTTAATCCTTGTTTCAGTCACCATTTTTTTTGCGCAAGATAAAACAGCTTCATTGTTCTTTTATCGACGTTTGACGATGGCGGCTATCCTTATCTATTTTGTTTTTAAAAACGAATACAGTCTGCGGCGTATTGAAAAGTTGCTTTTTATCCTTGTGACCTGCGCAGGATTGGTGTGTGTATTTGGATTTATTGAAATGGTTACCGCTTCAAATATCATATACTCGCGTTATCTAAAGACATTTTGCTATCAACGTTTTATAGGCAACCGGATGATGTCTACACTGGTACACCCTAACGTCCTCGGCGCATATCTTATTGTATGTCTGCCGTTGGCTTATCACTTTTACCGGAAGGAAGTAGTACCTTTTATAAGGGCATTCAAATTTATGCTATTGGCCTTTATCCTTACGGGGACAATATTGACTTTTTCGCGGGGGACATGGTGCGCCCTTTTCCTGATGTTTCTGGCATGGTGTCTGATAAAAAAAAGGTTCAGGCAATTGGTATTTATCGTTGGTATCGCCGGCATCATTCTTTTTATTGCCTCGCTTCCGGTAGTGAAGTATAGCATACTGGGGCGTTTTAATGTTGAGGGGCTCTGGCAGTATATACAGTCTGGTCATCGGATAGAACAGTATAGAGTTACTGCCAGAATCCTGGCGCAACATCCCTTGACTGGAATAGGACTCAATCATTACCGAGAGGTATTTGATAACTATACGCGTCGAGTATTTCCATACGAGGTTAAGATTCCAGATAGTATCTATCTGATGCATCTGGCAGAAACAGGGCTTATAGGTTTCTTTGGACTTGCGTTTTTTTTGGGAAGTCTGTTTATTAGGGCATTTTTTTCGTATGCGCGCCTAGAAAAGAAAAAGAAGGAGATATTTTTTGCTCTTGCTATGGGATTTATAGGACTCCTTTTTGCCATGGCTTTCTTTGACGGCTTTTTATGGAAAACGCCGCTTTATCTTCTTTTCTTATGCGCTGGGATAATCTCTGTGTTGAACGGTAAGCCCCAAGATTAATAAACAAGGTTGTTTAGCGACAGATTTGAAGGTATTATTGCGATAATCATACAACCGGCTGCGGTGCTTAACGAGCCAAGGTATATTTTTAAATTCTGTGTTGGTCAAGGAAAGCAAAACCTGCTTGCGTTTTCTCCCCTTAAGATTACTCTGGCAGGCTTCGAGAAATATTAAGAAAAAATGAAGGTGTGCATCGCATCATTATTTGGCCTGCAGAGGCCAGCCGGCGGACTGCAGACTCACGCTAAGTGGCTCATTGCTTTTTTTGAAGAAAAAAAAGTTCCATACATATATCTGAGTCCTTACCAATACCACTGGTTTTTGGTGTATCCTGTGTTTGCCGCGCGATATTTATTCCATAAACCATGCCGGCAACTCAGTTTGATATGGTTTAGGTTCTGGCATTATTATTTTCTCAAGAAGGTTCTTTCTTGTCGGCTTTCGCAAGAGAAAATAGATATACTCAACGCCCAGGGGCCCTTAAGTGCCCTGGCTGCCTTGAAGGTAAGGGATAAACAGAAACAGTCTTTCCAGATTATTCTTACAATGCATATGAATTGGCCTTCCGAGGCAGATGAGGAAGCTGTTGCAGGAAATATTCGTCGGGGAGGGTGGTATTATAAAAAGATAAAAAAGATGGAAGAATATGTATTTTTGCGAGTGGATAAAATCGTCTTTGTTTCATCTTATATACAACAGGCGATGCTAAAGATTTATCCTTTTCTGCGCAATAAGCCGAACGTAGTAATCTATAATGGGATAAAGGAGGATGCGGCGGCAAAAGTTGCGGATATCGCGGAAGATCGGGGCTTGAGGTTAAAAAGATTGATTACAATCGGAGAATTAAATGCGAGGAAAAATCAGGAGTTTCTTTTGTATGTGCTTAAGGTTTTGGAGACAAGGTTTGCCGATATCCAACTTTTGCTTGTGGGCAAAGGAGAGAGACAACCTTATCTTGATGGTCTGGCGCGGCGCCTGGGCATCCGTAGCAAAGTCATATTTACCGGATATACACAGGATGTATCGTCGTATCTAAGGACAAGTTATCTCTATGTGCACGCCGCCTTGGGAGAAAATCTTCCTTATGCGCTGATTGAGGCGATGTCTTACGGCATACCTATTGTTGCCTTGGCGGTGGGAGGTATCCCAGAAATAATTACGTATGGTTACAATGGGTTTTTAGTGGAAGATAAAAGAGTTGAAACTTTCGCACGTTATATTTCTGCGCTTTTGGTTGATAGAAATATGTATGTAAGGATGGCAGGACATAGCAGGCAGGTTTTTTTGCAGCGATTTGAATACCGAATGATGGGGAGTAATTATTTGGAATTCTATGTCCGATGAAGGGC
>JAMWCI010000027.1:0-11212 GCA_023818655.1 Candidatus Omnitrophota bacterium | reverse complement strand
TTTCATTTCTTCGGTAAAAAGACGCGGCAGGGAATTTTCTTGAAGGATTTTTCTTAACAGTTTCCTTTTGAATGAACCAATGGTTAACCTAAAAATAATCTTGGATGGCAACGGAGAAGAAAAAAGCCTTTCACAAAGACAAAGGCAAAACACAAGAGGACCAGCGATGCGCCATCTTTTGGCCGAGGTAATTATGTAATCCCAGTCTAAGGCATTCTCTTTTTGGCGCAAGATTTCGTGTATATCCAAGAGGCGAAAAAGACGTATATGCTGCAGTCCATAGCGTAACTGTAAAGGAAGTGTTAAAATCATGTCCTCATAAGACAAAACGTTTATCTGTCGGTTATCAATAGAATAAGTAGTAGCCCTTTCCCAAAGCGTATCTAAGTGTATCCTGTCCAATCCGGAAGTCAACAGGCGCCAATGTACATCAAGGTTTATAGCTCCACGCTTAAAGATTTTCTGATGCGTAAGGTCTCCGGGTTGTAGACGATAGCCTAACTCTTCGATGAGTCGCACCGCCTCCAGTATCTTTTTTTCCGGTATAAGTATATCGATATCGCACGGTATAGGCCTCAGGGCGGGGTTACGATAGATTAGATGTCCAAAGATGATACCTTTTAAAGGGATGAGCTGGATATTATGATACGTTAGTGTATCAAAAATAAGCAGGAATGCCTTCCAAAGCCTTAGGCTGTAAGACGCAGAAACGTAATAGTTTTTTTGTAGAATGCTTATCGTTTCTTTTGGGATGCGCTCGCGCAGGAAAAAGAAACGCCGCGTATTTTGATAGAGTAGCGGAGCGATTCCGTGATAAACAGACAGTCGTACGATTTTTCCCCAGTCTAACGGAGATGACAGTAGGACGTTGAGTTCCTGTACGGCACTATCATTGATTGAGATTCTGCTTGCACAAAGCATGAATCTCATTTCAGGAGAAAAAGCGTTATATTGCCGTGACATAGATTTTTTCCAGCTCCTTCAGATGGTCACAGATACGGTATTGGCGCGCGGAGAGACTTGCATATTCACTCAATTCTTTCAGGATAGGCGGAGAATCCATCAAGCATTTTAGGTAGTTTTTTAATTGAATGCTGTTGCCCGGCTCAAAAAGATAACCATTATAACCGTGTCTGATAAGCTCGGGTATTCCTCCAATTCTACTTGCGATAACCGGGGTTCCTGCCGCAAGGCTTTCTATAATCACGTTTCCGAATGGCTCATAATAGAGCGAAGGAACCACGGTTACTGCTGCCTTGGCGTAGAGCTTGACTAACGAAGGAAAATCAAGTCTTCCGGTAAAGACGATATTTGGGTTGGCGTCAGCCTTTTGCCTGAGGCGTTTTTCCCAAGGACCTTCTCCTGCAATGAAAAGCATTGCTGTATCGGATTGCAATTGAGTGAAGGCATCGATTAGGATGTGGACGCCCTTATTCATTGTGAGTCGTCCGGCGTAAAGAATGACAAATTTTGTCTCCGGTCCCGGATTATTTTTCTGTTGTCCGAAGTTTTCGTCAGCAACTGGATTAGGCAGAACAATACACCTTGATTGCTTAAAAAACCCTTGGTTCTTGTGCATCTCAAGACAAAATTGGGAAGGAGAGATGACTGTTTTATGGATATTGGCGAGGGCGCTTTGCGCAATATAACTATATAGGCGGCAATGGGGCGGTAGACTGTGGCAAGGTTTACCAGAAAACTTAAGCAGGTCGCACTTTATGCAGAAAAAACCGTATGAATGAATTGTCTGGACGAGGGGAATGCCGAGTTTTTTTATGGTAGAAAGCAGCAAAAAAGGAGAAAAGCCGTGGATGATATGAGTGTGTATGATATCCGGCTTTTCTTTTTTTAATATGCGTTTTATTATGCGTGGCGGAAATGGATTAACAAAATCCAATATCCGCCATAACCCTTTGAGCAAAACTGGTTTGGTATGGGCGCGATAGATGGAAAATATGTTCACTGGATAGAAACGGTATAACTTTATGCCGTCATCAAAGGTTACCTTGGGCAATAAGGAAGATATTCCTGTAAAAGGCGCCTGTGTTATCACAACAATCCGATGACCTCTTGTGGCAAGCGCCTTGCTTATCCTCTGTGCGTAGATTTCTGCTCCTCCGAGTTTCTCCGGAGGAAAGGCATGTGTAATAAAACAAATTTTCATTGTGCTCTCGCTTTTTTAACGATAAAATAAGTGTAGCAAAAAAATCTTTTAAATACAACCTATTAGGCATAAAGTCAGCTATCTAAAAGGTAAGAAGAGATTTTCTGTGCGGGTCATGGCTAAAGGCTTCAAGGTACAAAGTTTATATTCCATAACGATTCTCACTCTTATTGCTACAGGTGCTTGCATAATCAATAACTGGAAGGAAGGCACTTGGAAGAACTTTGCGCAATTTGTTTAAAGCAGCCTTAGATATGATACAATTAATTAGGCAAGATGGAAAGATGATATTTCAGACAGCACAAGACTTTGTGGAAACAAGACAACTGGCAATATTACCCCGCCTACCGTTGGAAGCAAATATTGACCTCACCTACCGCTGTAACAATGACTGCCGGCACTGCTGGGTAAGAATTCCTGCTAATTCTTGCCAGAAAAAAGAAGAACTTACCTTCGCAGAAATTAGGAAAATAGTTGACGAGGCCAAAAGTATGGGCTGCCGCAGGTGGTCTATTTCAGGTGGCGAGCCGATGTTGCGGCAGGATTTTTCCGAGATATTTGACTATATTACCAGTAACTCTGCTTCTTATTCTATTAATACTAACGGAACGCTGATTACTCCTAAAATAGCAAAACTTATGAAAAGAAAAGGCACCAAGATGGTCGCGCTTTATGGCGCAACCGCTGAAGTCCACGACCATATTACCCGCAATCCCGGCTCATTTGAAGCAACAATGAGAGGGTTTAAATACTTAAAAGAGGCAGGAGCGGGCTTTATAGTGCAATTAATACCTATAAGGGATAATTATAATCAATTCCCGGAAATGGTCAAATTAGCCGAGTCTTTAAGCAGGCATTATAGAGTAGGTGCCAGCTGGCTGTATCTTTCTGCCTGCCAAAATCCAAAGATTAACCAAGAAATAAAACGCCAGCGCTTGCCGCCAAAAGAAGCCATTGAACTGGATAAGCCGGATTTGTCTTATGAAGAAGAAATGGATAAAGTATCGGCCCATCAGTATTGCGATGGTAAAAGCGGGTATCTTTTTTCCTCCTGTGTAAACTCAAGAAGAGACTTTCATATTGACCCTTACGGTACAATGAGCTTTTGTTGTTTTATTAAAGACCCCTCTTTGCGCTATGATTTAAGAAAAGGAAGTTTTCGCAAGTGTTGGGAAGATTTTATTCCTTCTTTAGCCAAAAAAGTAAAGGTTAATCAGGAGTATAAGGATAACTGCGGCTCCTGCAAATTACGTAAGGACTGTCGTTGGTGCCCGGTGTATGGATATTTGGAACACGGCAGGTTTTCAGCAAAGGTAGAGTATCTTTGTGCGGTGGCAAAGGAAAATCGGAAATTTAAAGAAAACTGGCAGAAAAACCATCGCCGTTATTACCGCATTGCCGATATTGCCGTTCAAGTGGAATCAGATTTGCCGTTTAGAGAAGACACTTTTCATCCTAAATTTAAACTTTTTGGGGTATCCGGACCGAAAGAAGATACAATTAATATCAGGCACCACTTCTTTTTACCGGATTTAAACGGCAGAGATTTAGGCAGAGAACTGTATCGTAAGACACCTTGGGCAATTTATAAGAATAATGATTCCTGGATATACTTAGGGGTTTCTTCTGGGAGTGGCAATAAGGATTTACATAGAGTAGCGGTTTCTAATCACGATTACTCCCGGATTCGTATTTACCACCCAAACGAAAAGGTTTTCTACCGAGGGAATCTGCAATCCTTGACTCTTTTTCCCACAGACCAGATTCTTCTTGCGCAGGTTTTGGCGGATAGAAAAGGTTGTTTTTTGCATGCTTGCGGAGTGAATTTTAATGGCGAGGGTCTACTCTTTGTGGGGCATTCTGAAGCAGGTAAATCTACCATGGCAACGCTCTTAAAAGGGCATGCGGAAATCCTTTGCGATGACCGCATGATTGTCCGTAAGCGCGGGGATAGTTTTAGGATTTACGGCACCTGGAGCCACGGAGATGTGCCAGAGGTATCAGCAGGCTCAGCACCTTTAAAGGCGATTATGTTTTTAAAGAAAGCTGATAAGAATAAGCTTATGCCTATTGAGAATAAAAAAGAAATAGCCAAACGGCTCCTGTCATGTCTAATTAAGCCTTTTATTACTTCTGACTGGTGGGAGAAGATGCTTTCACTAATAGAAAATGTATCTCAAGAGATTCCTTGTTATGAGCTATGCTTTGATAAGTCTGGAAAAGTAATAGAGTTGTTAGAAGGGCTTGTGAAAGGAGGTAATCATGGCAGAGAAGAAATGGCAACGACCGAAACTGACGGTGCTGGCAAAGGGGAGCGTGGAGAAAACGCATGATTAAATTCTTGACATATCATCCAGAATAGAGTATTCTATTTATGCAGGGATGATTAAACCAAGGAAGGTATTTAATAAGCTTTTATATGAGGCAGCCAAGGAAAAGGCGTCGGTTATTTTGGGGCCGCGCCAGACCGGTAAGACCACTGCCTTGAAATTTCTGTTTGAGGAGTTAATTGGTCGCAGCAGAGGAAGCGGTGTATTTCTTGATTTGGATATCTATTCTAATTTTGAAAAGGTTTCAACCTATGAAAATGCCTTAGCTACTTTTAAACTGTCTGGCTATGAGCCTGCCAGTAAAAAGAAATTTTTTGTCTTTCTAGATGAGTTCCAAAGGTATAAAGATATCTCCCTGGTTATCAAAAATATCTGCGACCATCACAAAAATATAAAAATATACGCTACCGGCTCCTCGTCTTTGGCCATAAAGCACAAAATACAGGAAAGTTTGTCCGGAAGAAAGATAATTACCCCCTTATACCCATTGGATTTTGAGGAATTTCTTTCTTTTGCAGGCAGAGAAGAAGCGGCGCGGCAGCTAAAAAGTGTTCCTTCACTTAACGGAGACAGACTCTTTGCGGCTACTAGAGAGCTTTATTCCGCGCTGGAGGAGTTTGTAATCTTCGGCGGGTATCCGGAGGCGGCTTTAGCGAAAAAAAAGCCGGAGAAGATAGAAATTTTAAAAAGCATATTTGACCTTTACGTAAAAAAAGAGTTAGTTGAATACCTAAAGTTAGATAAAATCCTGGAAGCAAAAAAGCTGGTTCAGTATCTGGCAGTCAACAACAGCCAGAAGGTTAAATACCAGAATATTGCCCAGACTGCCTGCCTTTCCCAGAAGACCGTAAAGGCCTACATAGAAATTTTAAAGGAAACATTTCTAGTAACCGAGATAAAGCCGTTTTTCACCAACAAAAACAAAGAATTAGTAAAAATTCCTAAGATTTATTTCTTAGATACCGGCGTTGCCAATTTTTTTATTAATAATTTCAATGGTTTTGAGTTAAGGAAAGACGCGCCTTTCTTATTTGAGAATTATGCCCTTTCGGAGTTAATTAAAGGCGGTATAGAGCCGTCGGTAATTAAATTCTGGCAGGATAAAAATCAGACCGAAGTAGACTTTATAATTGAGGAAGGCGCAAGGACCTTAGCGATAGAAGTAAAATTTAAGCAGTCTTTATCTAGCAGGGATTTCTCCGTTTTTGATATTTTCCGCAGGGATTATCCTAACGCAAAGTGTTTTTTGATTAATCTATCCTGTCAGAAGGCATTTAAGAATGCAAAGGCATTATTGCCTTACCGGATAGGAGTATTTCTTACAGGAAGAAGGGAGGGGTAATGGAAAAGAAGAAATGGCAACGAGCGAAACTGACAGTGCTTGTCAGGGGGGGGCAGGCAGAAAGGGTATTAGGTAAATGTCAGTATACTCCCCACAATGGCGATGTGAGCGTTTGCGAGCTGTCCGATGGGATTCCGCTGATCAAAATGCAAGCCCCTCATAAAAATTTTGCTTAGAAATAGCCGTTAATTCAGCATAAGACAAAATTGCTTTTATATTGCAAAATTGTCTTGACAGAAAATCAGGAAGGTGGTAGGCTTATTGTATGGCAAAGGAGATATTTGTCCACCGCGAAATAGAGCATCTTCTAAAGGAAACGGTTAAGCAGTTTCCCGCCATTGCGCTAAGTGGGCCTCGCCAATCAGGAAAGCAACGCTCTTAAAAAAGATTTTCGGCGGCCGTTTTCGCTATTTTTCTTTTGAGGAGCCTCTTGTTCGCCAGAGGGCGCAGGAAGATCCGGAAGACTTACTTGACGCGGCAGGCGAACCGCTAATCATTGATGAAGTGCAGTATGTTCCTGAAATTACCACATACCTTAAGATGCGCATTGACGTCCAGCGCGCTAAAAGGGGACGTTTTATTCTTACCGGTTCGCAGCAGTTCCATCTGATTAAAAATTTAGGCGATAGTCTTTCCGGACGCATCGCCCTTTTTACCTTGCTGCCTTTTAATATCCGAGAAACGGCAGCCATTCCCGATCGAAGAGAAAAAGGCGCGAGAGCAGTTTTTATTGCTGCCTGCTTGCGCGGGTCGTTTCCGGAAATAAGCATACACAAAAAGATTAATGTTAACAGTTGGTATAACGGTTATCTGCAAACCTACTTAGAGAGGGATATCCGCAACATCCACGCCGTAGATAATTTAAGGGATTTTCAGAAGTTTATGCAGCTTTTGGCTGCTCGCTGCGCACAGGTGTTAAATTTAAGCGCGTTATCGCAAGACTTGGGCGTGACGGTCAATACGCTCAAGCGCTGGATTTCTCTGCTTGAAGCGACCCAGATAATTTATCTCTTGCCTCCCTACTATAACAATTTGGGAAAACGTATAACCAAAAATCCAAAAGTTTATTTTCTTGACTGCGGCCTGGTGGCCTTCTTGGTTGGGATAAGAGACGCGGCTCACCTTTTGCAAGGTCCGATGGCCGGAGCCATTTTTGAAAATTATATTATTCAGGAAACAGTCAAGGCGTATTTTAATCATGGTCTTAGGCCGCGAATTTATTATCTGCGTACCCAAAATGAATTAGAGGTGGACCTGATTATTGAAAAGAGCCTCCAGCTTTTTCCCTGCGAGATAAAATTGAGCCAGTCGCCTAATACAGCAATGGCGCAGCCGCTGGAGAGGTTTCGCAGGGTATTTGGGAAATTGGATATCGGGCCGGCTAAAATAGTGTGCTTGAGCGATAAAGCTACTTTTTTGACGCGGTCCGTCTCTGTGCTGCCGTTAGCGGATTTTCCGGACTGGCTTAAGGATAAGCTTTGAAAAATTTATGGTTTACAAAGGAGGGCATATGTCTAAGAAAAAATGGCAAAGGCCGAAATTAGTGGTGCTGATTAGAAATTCCAAGGAAGAAAGAGTACTAGAGGGATGCAAGAGGCATGATGAGGCACAACCATCTTCGCAATGCTGTTCTGGAAGTTACAATTCTGAACAAGGCTATTGCGAAACCGAAGCTGTTTCCTGAATTCATTTCATTTTTGGCTTATTGTGCGAATTTGTATTAAAAATGGGTAAACAATTTTATGTTCAGACCAAAAATATTCGTGAATCAAGATTTATTCATAAGAAACTTCTAATTAGCCGGCTGGATATAGAGCTTGCCGAGCGCTGCAATAATAATTGTATCCACTGCTATATAAATCTTCCGGCTGATGACTTGCTTGCTAAAGAAAAAGAGCTTTCCACCGCGGAGATAAAAAATATCCTTAAAGAAGCGGTTAGTTTGGGGTGTCTAGTGGTGCGTTTTACTGGAGGAGAGCCGCTTTTAAGAAAAGACTTTGAAGAAGTGTATATTTTTGCGCGCAGGTGTGGATTAAAGGTTATGCTTTTCACAAACGCCACCTTAATCACCCCGCATTTGGCCGAGCTTTTTTGTCATATCCCTCCGTTAGAAAAAATTGAAGTTACACTTTACGGGATGAAAAAAGATTCTTACGAAGCAGCTACGCGTGTTTCCGGCTCATTTGAGGCTGCTCAAAGAGGTATAAATTTACTTTTAGAGAAAAAGATTCCTTTTGTGGTTAAAGGGGCGCTACTGCCTTCAAATAAGGAGGAAATAGATGAATTTGAGGCCTGGGCAAAGATAATCCCGTGGATGGGAAAGCCGCCAGCGTATGCAATGTTTTTTGACTTACGTTGCCGCAGAGATGTCCGTAAGAATGAATTGATAAAGAAAGTAAGGTTGTCTGCCGACGAAGGGTTAAAAATCCTGACCCGCAATAAAAGCCGGTATATAAAAGAAATGAAGATTTTTTGCGCCAAGTTTATCCGGCCGCCCAAAGATAAAATTTTTTCCTGCGGGGCAGGATGCGGTGGAGGATGCGTGGATGCCTACGGTAAATTTCAGCTCTGTATGATGCTGCGTCATCCAGACACCGTGTATAATTTAAGGTGCGGTTCGTTAAAAGACGCCTTGGAAAACTTTTTCCCAAAAATAAGAAAGATAAAGGCAACTAACCGTGAATATCTTAGCCGTTGCGCCAACTGTTTCTTAAAAGGACTTTGCGAGCAATGCCCGGCAAAATCCTGGGAGGAGCACGGAACTTTGGATACGCCGGTGGAATACTTCTGCGAGATAGCTCATACCCAAGCCAGGTTTTTAGGTTTAATTGAAAAAGATGAAAAGGCATGGGAAGTTAATAACTGGAAAAAACGGATTAGCGATTTTGTAAAACGCGATGTTATAAATTAGGTCAAAATGAGGGATATGTCTAAGAAAAAATGGGATAATCCTGAGCTGGTGGTATTGGTGAAAAGCAAGCGGCAAGAAAGCGTATTGGTCACTCGCAAGCGGAGTTCGAGTACTGAAGGATATGCTCCAGATGCAATTGGTAATGGCTGCGGGGGATATATAGGATAGGGCACTTTGGCGTGTTTTTATGTTGAAAACTCCTGAGTTTGCCTAGTTGCTGTTTCGTTAAAAATCGACTTTTAGTCTGTTTTTGGGATAAGCCGCATTAATCATAAGGTGCTGCTGGATAACAAGGAGGAAAAATGGAATTAAAAATTAATCTTGATGATATTTACGCGCCTTCAGAAGATGTAGTAGCGCGGGATATTCAGGGAGAATTTATTCTTGTGCCGGTAACCTCCGGAATAGGAGATTTGGAAGACGAGATATTTTCGCTTAATGAGACCGGCAGAGTAATCTGGGAGAAGATGGACGGTAAGAAGACGTTAAGGGCAATTGCGAAAGAGCTTGCTTACGTCTACGCTGCCTCTCAAAAGGAGATAGAGGAAGATATCTTGGGAATTACCAAGGAGCTTTTTAATAGGAAGATGATTGTTGAGGCAAAGCCCAAAAAATAGTTACGAATCCTTTATTATAGAGGGAAGGGAATTTACTCTTAACCGCCGCGTGTTGATAGAGCTTTTGGAAGCCAGCCTTGCCAAGGGGGTTCCTCTTAGATTTATAGTCAGAGGCTTTAGTATGTCGCCATTTATTAAGGATGGAGATATAATTACTGTGTCTAATTTAAATAAAAAGTCGCTTATTCCTGGGATAATCGTTATTTTTAAGCGAGCTTATGCCTCGGGATTAGCGGTGCATAGAATCGTTGCCAGAAAGAAAGGCAGTTATCTTATCAAAGGAGACAATCTATTTAATGCTGATGGCTGGGTTTCTCAGGAGAATATCATCGGTTATGTTGCGCAGGTTGAGAGGAAAGGGAAAAAAGTTTTGTGGGGAATAAAAAGAGGCGGTCATTTGGTTGCTTTAATGAGTCGTGCCAGATTACTTGGTTATCTTTTATATCTGTGGCGGCTTATTCCGTTGCGCCTGAGGAAGGCCATAGGATTATGAAATCACCTTATATTTCTACTATTAAGCTGCCCCAATTTTCCCTCTGGGAGAAAGAAAAAAAAGCCAAAAACCTTATTTCCTTTGACTTGGAAATCACTGCCCGCTGTAATCTTAATTGCCGGCATTGTTATGTAAATTTGCCTGTCAATGACCATGGAGCCAAAACCAAGGAACTTAACTTTGATGAACTTAAGCGTATAGTTGATGAGGCATTCTCTTTGGGGGCACTCTGGTGTTTAATTACGGGAGGAGAGCCGCTTCTTCGGGAAGATTTTTTTGATATCTATCTTTATTTAAAGCAGAAAGGACTTTTAGTTTCAATATTTACTAATGCCACACTCATAACTTCCCGGCATATTAAACTTTTCCAACAATACCCGCCGCGGGATATTGAAGTAACGGTTTATGGCGTAACTGAGGAAACCTACGAAACAGTAACCCGGAGCAAAGGCTCATTTAAGGCCTTTATGAGGGGTCTTAATCTTTTGCTTGAGAATAAAATTAAGGTTCGGCTAAAGGCAATGGCCTTACGTTCCAATGTTGGGGAGTTAGCCAAAATTGCGCGTTTTTGCCGTAAATATACCAAAGATTATTTTCGCTTTGACCCTTTGCTTCATCTACGTTTTGACGCTAACCCCAAAAGAAACGAAGAGATTATATCCGAGCGTCTGGACGCGGCAAAAATTGTGGAAATTGAAAAGAGGGATTCAGAGCGCTCCGAGGCCTTGCGCAAAGGTTGCGATAAACTCATTAACCACAAATTTGGACAATATGCCTGCGACCACCTTTTTCATTGTGGTACAGGAGTGGGGAGTTTTTATGTGAGTTATGATGGATTTCTTAAATTGTGTTCCTCGCTTAATCATTCTGAATGTATCTATAATTTGAGACACGGTTCTTTACATTACGCTTATAAAACCTTTATCCCCAAGGTGCGCATTATGCGCTCTGGCAATCCCGAATTCTTGACAAAATGCCGCAGGTGCCCCATTATAAACCTTTGCCTTTGGTGTCCGGCGCACGCATACCTTGAGACCGGCAGGCTTGATACGCCAGTGGATTATTTTTGCAAGGTTGCCTATGCCCGGGCCAAAATGTTGAAACCCGATTTTGTTTAAGGTATAACACCGCCTATTTTAGAAAAACCAAGGAGAGTGTTTTTGGTTTCATTTTTTTCTGATAATAGCACTGTAAAGAAGGATATTGCTGTTGAGATTGGATGAATTTATGTTATAATAACCTTTACCTGCTTACTTCAATTTACCTAAAAAAGGCAGGCCGCTACAACAATCTGAAGACCAAATTTTACTTAATCATATGTCCGCATTATTATGTTAGGTGTTTGCGCGTCTATT
>JAMWCI010000107.1 GCA_023818655.1 Candidatus Omnitrophota bacterium | reverse complement strand
AGAAAGCATACCCGTGCCCAACAAAAAGATATTTGTCTTCAAATCGCAAAGCTCTCCAGTGTTTATATACGTTATGGCATTACCTGCGGTTAAATTCAAACCGCCCAAAACCGCCATCCTTCCCACTAGTAACTGTGTAGCTGCAGAAGTACCGGCTGGTGTAATCAACTGACCTAATTCCTGCGAAATTTGATTCACTGGCGTGGAAGCAAAAACCCGCGGTAGAAGACCCGCAGAAAGACCTAGCACTGTTGTGGCTTCAGGAGAGGACGGTTGTAGACCGTTATACACCCGGTATAAATCAAAACCCTCGGTAATTCCCGCGGTGAAAGCAACTGTTAACTTGCTTGCCGAACCACCAACGCTTTTGCCTAATCCATACATATACGCAGCTTTTCCAAAAGTGCCCAAAATACCAAGATACGCCCTGTGGCCTGCGGTAAGATAATCACCGTGCATTGCATATTCAATAGCATCGTTAAAAATAGTAATAGGATGGTCGTAGTGGGTACCCTGATATAGTTCTGGATAAATCTCGCGGCCTGTAAGAGCATTATTAACCCACGCCGAGCCAAGTGTTGCCATATCCCAATCACCCGTAATTGCACCGCAACCAATGCCGATCAGCGTAAGGTAAGAGCCGGCTCCAAGTTTTATCCCATCAGCTATAAGCCCAACTGTCGCACCGCCATAGCCTAACCCAAAACTCTCCAGTGTATCCTGCGCGTATCCTCCGATAGAAGTATCGGGATTATTCAACCCGATGCTATATGCGGTTAAAGCAACTTTTTTAGCAAATTTTCCTAGAAAGCCTGCGTAGGTGAGCACTGTATCATTATCGAGCTTTGTACGGGCGGCATTCAATTCCTGATTTACAGCTTGTTGTGTCTCGTATACCAACCGCGGCTGCTCAAGCCCAAACCGCATTGCTGCGTTATTCTCTTGAAAGAGTCCAAAAAGCGCCTGTGTTAGTTTCTGTTCGCTGTCTAATTTCAACCCCTGATTCTGTGCATAGTTTGCCAAATGGCTCTCTAAGACTGCCCCTGCGCCATGCGTCGCATGCGAAAGGCCAAACTCTCCTGTCGCAAGGTAATGTGCCTGATTCAATTTCACTGCCAAGTCCACACTCTGCTGCGCTGCCAAAAGGTCATTATTCTGCAAATCGGCAAGCGCTTTTTTCCAAAGCTCAAACTCCTGTTGATTAGTTTTAATTTCAGCCTCATTTCTTGCGATTCTCGGCTTTTCTATTTCCGAACGCGGCATATATATAGGCATTACCGGATTAAAAACAACTAGTTCGGGAGTATCGTCTTTACTTACTTGATTATTATACTGCTTTAAGGCTTCGTTTACGGCTTGCAGGCGTGCAGTATTCTTGTTCGCCTCCAACGAAAGCATAAGTTGCTGGCGTATAACTTCCGGAACATCATTAGCGGTATACTCCTGGCCCCCGTTGAGGGAATTATGATGAGTAATCCTGCCGTCCGGACCAACCTTCACTATTTTAGGGTCGCCAGTGACAGCTGAAACGGTAAAAACAGTCACGCCCCAGACATTATTGTTCTCATCAACAAACCAGTCCTTCAGGTTACGTGATATTGGTTCAAGCGAGTTGTCGTTTTTCTGTTTAAAGAGCTCTCTGACTACTCCGGATTCAGGAGCAAACGTCAACCGTATAACCAGACTGGTGTTTGGAATTTTGTTGGTAATAACCGTATTGGTAGTCCACTCTTCTGATTTATCCTTTCGGTAAAAGACACGTTGGCCTCCAACATCAAGCAACACCCACTGACCTGCCTCTCCCAAATTATGCTCTGCGATAATAGTGGCATTGGTGCCCTTGAACTGCGCTGCAACCGAGACCGTTCCATTAGTAGTAAGTATATTCTGCACCCGTAAGTCGTTCCCGGTCCGCTCTGACAATAAAGTATTCTGTGTCAGCCGCTGGCCACTCAAGGCATCCACCCAGAACTTCTGGTTATCCTGCTTATTTTGCACGAGCAAGAAAAGCTGATCATCCTGCCTGCGCACATCCAGAATCCTTGTCCGGGAAAAATCAAAAGTAGTCTCTTCTAATTTTTTGCCTTGCTCTAAATCCCAGATAACCCTCTTCTCGCCAACGCTCTCAATTCCGATCCTGCGACCTTTATTATCAGAGCCATACCTATAAATAGGATTCTCGCCATGGAAGAATCTCTGGACCGAAGCAACGCTCAATTTTCCTGCGTTATCAACCTGATAAAGCCCCTTGGCTATAATATCGCCGCGATGCTCTGCGCCTTGGAACCTACCCTCAGGAAGATTCATCCTGCCGTTTATGACCTCAATCTTCTGGTCGGCAATCTTTAACTCCAGATCTCCGTATACGACGCTGCCATTGGCATTATAGCGATAACTTAAACCTTGCGCATGAGTAATGGGATTAGACATAAGCTTGCCGGTATTCTCATCAATCCCCATTATCACCGGCATAAGGTATTTTCCAGAGTTGAGAATCCCTGCGGTATTAGCGTAAGCATCGTCTTTGCCTAAATTTTGCAAATTATATCTTAGCCTCTGGTTAACTTCGGATTTCTCCCCTTGCGCTATGCCTTTTCCCGGCTCAACAAAAGAAAGCCCCTGCACTAAATAATGCAGTATATCTTTTTGCGGCTCGCTTACTTTCTTGCCGTCTCTTATGACTTCTTTATTAATCACATTACCCGCTCTATCCAGCAAATCGAGTCTCGTATCCTGAGCTACGACATTTTTTATCTCCCAGTCATTCCATTGCGTAGTTGCTCCTTGAGTTGCGGTATCGGTAGTACCGGTCCGCTGCGCAATCTTAAATCCTAAATTTTCGCCAAAGTAGGTCCGGCCATCGGTTTTCCAGTCTCCGTTAATCATCTCGCTATAGCGGTAGATAACTGGCGCAACCGTCTCAACATGCCCCATAACTTTAGTGAATTCTTGCTTTCGGGTATTATCCTGCACAGGGCTTAAATCCATAAGATGCTGCGCAGTAATCTGGCCTGCGCCATTGGCTAATTTTCCCTCGCTGGTAAAACTGATAGAAGTAGAACTGCCTGTGCCACCAATGTAGTTCAAATCAAAACTATGCATCGGGTTTGCCCCGCGGGCGCTGCTCTCATGAATAACCAGACTAAAAGGCATGGTAAAGCTTCCGTCATTCCACTTAATATCTGCGATCCTGACAGTGCCGGTTTTGCCATCAAAGTCCACATCAGGGAGTACCTCCAACGGTTCGCCCGTCTTACTATCTTTTTCCCGTCTTACTAAATCATAAGCCATACCGATTACTTCGCCTGTCTTGTCATATACCTGCCGACTCTCAACAAAATACTTCTTTCCTATAATAGTCACGGAATCTTCTTTAACTTCTGCCTGCACTGAAGCCCGGACATTGTCAATCTTCAAGTTGCCTGCCTGTAAAATTGTCTTAAAGCTAACCTCGCTGTTTTGGTCCAAGCCAATCTGAGTAAGCGACACTGAATCCTCTTTAGGCACAAGCACACCGCCTAAACGGTCGGCCAAAGTATAGGTATGAGTATTAAGTAGAGTCAGGGAATTTTTGGTATCGCCTCCCACCACTTTGCCGTCCCTAATGACCGTTGCGGTCTGCAGACCCTCTGGAATTATGGATAGGGATTGCCAACCCAAAAGACCAATAATGCTAAGCTTTCCGTTTTCATTAAGCTCTGCTGCCTTTTGCGCGACCAACGGCGACTCCCCAGAAGGCGCGGCATTGTTAAAGAGCGTTTTGGTTCCATCTGTGAATGGCTGCAGCTGCAGCCCTTTTTCTGTTGCAACAAGCGCACCCGTTTTATAGGCAATTTTATGCGTATTTTTGATATTCTTGCCAAAAAGGACATCTTGTTTAGGAAAGACTAAGTTTCCTTTATTGTCTCTTTCCTCATAGGTTGCCCAGGAAGAAATTACACATTTAATGCCGGCTTTGGGTACGGTCTCCCAATTTTCTTGCGCCACTGCGGCTTTTTGGCTCAGGCGAGGGTCAATACCAAGAGTAATCTCCTTTTTATTATCTAGATAAAATTCCTTCAAATGAAAATCGTTGCGGCCAATCTGCATGATTTCGCCTTTATCTGCCATCACCCCACTTGAGGTGCGAATGATTTTTCCTTCAGGGCCGTCAAAGGTAGTG
>JAMWCI010000106.1 GCA_023818655.1 Candidatus Omnitrophota bacterium | reverse complement strand
TATCAGTATCCAAGCGATACATCGTCAGATTGCCACAGCTATCAATCTTGTTGTCCAGCAGGAACAGCTTGTGGACGGTTCGCGTAAAATTACTCACATTACCCAGGTAGGCGCATTAAAAGACGAAGAGTTTGCTCTTGAGGACATCTTTGTTTACGAAATAGAGGGTATTGACGTTGAAGGAAAGGTAAAGGGCAAGTGGCATGCTACCGGCGCAAGACCATCATTCTGTAAATTATTCACCAAGGCAGGTGTAAATCTGCCTGAAGAGATATTCAATAAAAACTAAATTAAAGTTATGCTCTGGTCAAGGGATTTTGTACCTACATTAAAGGAGACGCCGCAGGAGGCAGAATGCGTAAGTCATAAGCTTATGTTGCGCGCAGGACTGGTTCGCATGCTTATGTCCGGGGCTTATTCGTATCTGCCGATGGGCTTAAGGGTTTTGGATAATATTCAGAGGATTATCCGTCAGGAGATGAATGCCTGCGGGGCAAGCGAATTGTTATTGCCGGCATTGCAGCCGTTGGAATTATGGCAGAAAACCGGCCGTGACCAGGATATTGGAGAGGTGATGTTTAGGTTTAACGACAGGAGAGGTCGTAAATTATGCCTTGGCCCTACGCACGAAGAGGTAATTACCGATTTAGTAAAAAATCATATTTCCAGTTATAAACAGTTACCCTTGGTGCTTTATCAAATACAGACGAAATTCCGAGACGAGGTAAGGCCGCGTTTTGGTCTGGTTAGGGCCTGCGAGTTTATTATGAAGGATGCCTATAGTTTTGATGTTGATGAGGCTGGGCTGGATAAAAATTATCAGGCAATGTATGAGGCATACCAGCGCATATTTAAGCGCTGCGGCCTGAATATTCTTATCACTGAGGCGGATTCCGGCATCATGGGCGGCAAGGTTTCGCATGAGTTTATGGTTCCTGCGGAGAATGGCGAGGATATTGTCCTGCGTTGTCCTAAATGCAAAAAGGCGCATACAGCCAAGGACCCCAATGAACGGATATGCGCCTCTTGCCAAGCGACACTGGAAAAGATAAACTGTATTGAGGTGGGGCATATTTTTAAACTGGGCACAAAATACACAGCCAGTCTGAATGGCAATTTCTTGGATGCCAAAGGAAAACTCTCGCCAATTATGATGGGTTGTTATGGCATAGGCGTATCCCGGCTCATCTCTGCGATAATTGAGCAAAATAACGATAAAGACGGCATTGTCTGGCCCAGAGAAGTTGCGCCTTATCAAGTGATAATTCTGCCTTTAGATGTCGGAGATGGCAGGATAATGTCAGAGGCGTTTGTTGCCTACCAAGAATTACAGGAGAAAGGGATAGATGTGCTTTTGGATGACCGTGATGAGCGCGCAGGTTTTAAATTCAAGGATGCAGATTTACTGGGTATCCCTGTGCAGATTATTGTGGGAAGAGAGTTTTTGGAGCAGGGAAGCTTGGATTTAAAGTTACGTCGGGAGGCCAAAAGGGTAAAATGTCCGAGTAGCCAGATATATAATGAGACGATGAGGTTACTAAATGGATAGAGAAGCGTTTGTTGAGGAGTTAAGAGAGGTAATCAGTGGATATTTATCTAGCAGGCAAGTAGACTTGGTAGAGTTGACTTATCGTTTTGAAGGAGGCAGGGCTATTTTAAGAATACTGGCGGATAAACCAAGTGGCGGTATCACGCTTGAGGAGTGCGCCATTCTTAATCAAGAGATAAGCGCAATTCTTGATGAAAAAAACCTTATTCAGGAAAGTTATGTACTGGAGGTTTCCAGCCCCGGTTTAGACAGGCCCCTTAAAACGAAAAAAGATTTTTTACGTTGTCTTAACAAGAGAGTGAGGCTCTTTCTTTACCAGCCGCTCAACGGAAGATTCGAGCTTGAGGGAGAATTGCAAAGGGTAGACGATGAGGGTTTATATATTGTCTTAGAGCATAAAGAAGAGATACGGATTGATCTGAAAAACATAAGAAAAGGGAAACAGTGTATAAATACTAACTAGGAGCAAGGTGCGTATGAGTCATGAATTATTAGCCATAATTGAACAGATTGAACGTGAGAAGGGGATAAAGAAGGAAGTTTTGCTTGCGGCTATCGAAAGCGCGCTATTAAGCGCTGCAAAGAAGGTGATAGATGTTAAGCCGGATGAGGAGTTGAGGGTTCAATTAGATCCGACCACAGGAAAAATCCGGGTATTCAGAAACAACGAAGAGATAGATTCAATTAGCTTCGGACGCATAGCCGCCTCTACGGCGCGCCAGGTGATTATGCAGAAGATGCGCGAGGCGGAAAAAGATGTGGTTTTTAACGAGTTTCAGGGCAGGGTTGGAGAGATTGTTAGCGGGACGGTGTATCGTTTTGAGAAAGGCAGTATCATTGTTGACCTTTTAGGCAAAACCGAAGGATTGCTTCCCTATAGGGAACAGTCCCCGAAGGAAGAATTTAAACAAGGCCAGAGGATAAGGGCGTATCTGTTGGAAGTAAAAAAAGAAACTAAGGGTCCACAGATTATCCTTTCCCGCGCCCATCCCAATTTCGTAAAGAAATTGTTTGAGTTAGAGGTGCCTGAGATTTACGAAGGGGTTGTGGAGATAAAATCTATCTCGCGTCATCCGGGAGAACGCACAAAAATTGCTGTCTGGTCTAAGAATGAAAAGGTGGATTGTGTAGGCGCCTGTGTAGGAATGCGGGGGAACAGGGTTAGAAATATAGTAGCCGAATTACAGGGAGAGAAAATAGATATTGTCCGTTATAACGAAGATATAAGAGAATATATAAAGGCAGCCCTTTCTCCGGCTGAGGTTTCTGAGATAAAGCTGGATAAGGAGCATATGAAAGCAGAGGTTATTGTAGCGGAGGATCAACTTTCCCTGGCTATCGGTAAGCATGGTCAGAATGTTCGCTTGGCAAGCCGGCTTATCGGATGGGAATTAGATATACGCACCAAAGAAACGGCGGCGGCTGTAGAGGTCCCAAAAGCAGAGGAGACCAAAGAAGAGGTAGCTATTGTCGAGGAGGACTCAGAAAAATCATTAAAGAAAAAGAAGAAAAGCCGGGATATATCTCTAAAAGAACTCTCAGGGATAGGAGAAAAAACGTTGGAGAGTTTAGAAGCAGCCGGCATTAATAGTATCGAAGACATTTTGCGCGTTGGCGCGCAGGGATTAACCAAAATAAAAGGCATAGGTCCAAAGAAGGCGGCAAGTCTTATGGGCCAGGCTAATAAAATTAAACAATAGAAAGAAATTATGGTTAAGACAAAGAAAGAAAAAATAACCCGTAAGAAAGAAGATGCGTCTTTAAAAGAGAAGAAGACAGTGCGTAAGACTGTTGTAAAGCCTAAGATAACCAAGAGGACAACGTTAAAGAAGAAGACTGCGCATGAGACAACAAAGGTTAGGAAAAAGCCCTCTGTTAAACAGAGAGCAGTAGAGAACAAGGAAGCGGTATTGAGCATTAAGCCAGAAGCAGAAGTTGTGAGACCTCTCGCATCAGAAATTATTCCAGAGGGAAAAGAGATTGGTATTACTGCGCCTGCGATAAAAGAGGATATGGTAAAGCCGCAGCCTGTAGAAAAGGAAATGCCTCTTCTTAAAAAAGAGGCGTCTGAGACTAAGAAAGTACCGCCATCTAAGCCAAAAATAGAGGAAAAACCTCAGATAGAGCAATCGGTTGTCCCGCTATCCTTAAAAGAAATAGAGATACGACTGCCTATTACGGTTAAGGAACTGGCGGTTAAGTTGCAAGAGAAACCATCTGTGCTCATAAAGAGTCTTATAGATATGCGCATTATGGTTGGTATAAATCAGTCTTTGGAAGAATCTGTGGTGGCCAAGCTTTGCGAGAAATACAGATGCATCGTGAAAAAAGCGCCAGATACAGAAGAAATAGCCTTGGGCATCCATAAGGAAAAAGATTCCGCCAGCGACCTTCGCTTGCGTCCGCCTATTGTTACCCTTATGGGGCATGTTGACCACGGAAAGACCTCTTTACTTGACGCTATCCGTAAGACAAAAGTGGCGGAGTCAGAGCATGGCGGGATTACTCAGCATATCGGCGCTTATCGCGTAGTCCTGCCTCATGGTGAAATCACTTTTCTGGATACCCCTGGTCACGAAGCTTTTACTGCTATGCGTTCTCGGGGCGCCAGTATTACTGACATTGTAGTTTTGGTGGTAGCTGCTGACGATGGGATAATGCCGCAGACAGAAGAGGCAATAGACCATGCGCGAGCTGCCGGCGTGCCTATTGTTGTGGCTATCAACAAAATAGAT
>JAMWCI010000105.1 GCA_023818655.1 Candidatus Omnitrophota bacterium | reverse complement strand
TATAAGACGCGTAATGCTGGAGATGGCATCATTGGTATGCAAGGTTGAAAGGACAAGTTGGCCGGTTAAAGCCGCCTTAATGGCGATATCCGCGGTTTCCGAATCGCGAATCTCTCCCACCATAATTACGTCTGGACTTTGTCTTAAAAGAGAACGTAGTCCTGAAGCAAAATCCAATCCTATATCCGGTTTCACCTGTATCTGGGTAACCCCTTCAATCTGATATTCCACTGGATCTTCTATAGTAATAATATTTCTCTCCGGCGTATTTAACTGGTTTAATACCGAGTAAAGCGTTGTAGATTTACCTGAGCCAGTAGGCCCGGTAACCAGAATCATGCCAAAAGGTTTTGAGATTGCCTCCTTGAATACAGTCAGTGGTTCTTTTGTAAATCCCAGTTTATCCAATCCTATGGAAAGATTGGATTTGTCCAACAACCGCAATACAAATTTCTGACCAAAGGTAATAGGAAGGCTGGATACACGAAAATCCACCTCTTTTGTCTCAAATCTTACCTTAAAACGTCCATCCTGCGGAAGGCGATTCTCGGTTATGTCCATTCCTGAAATAATCTTGAGTCTGGCAAGCACTGCGTTTTGGTTTATCTTAGGAATCTTTAATATCTCATGTAACGCACCGTCGATACGATACCTTACTCGCAGGCAATCCATCTCTGGCTCTATATGAATGTCAGAGGCTCTCTTATTTAACGCCTGGGCTAATATCAAATCTACTAGTTTCACAATAGGTTGTTTTTCGCTTTCCCGGATAGCGCTACTCAACTCAATCTCATCTTCCTTGAAAAACTCTGGCTTGCTTTCCCCTTGAACTTCTTTGAAAGTATCGGATGTATCCTTAATTATATCCTGGATGCCCTCTTCCATACCGCCATATTGCGCATTAATCGCCGCCATTATTTCATCTTCAGGGCTTAAAACTACATCTATCTGGTAGCCGGTAATTGTCCTTAAATCATCAAGTAAAAATATATTCAGGGGATCAGATATAGCCACGGTAAGTGTATCGCCCATCCGCGAGATAGGAATTACGTTATATTGCCTGGCTATGCGCTCAGGCACTAAGTTGGTTATTGAACGGTCAAATTTATATTTTACTAGATGCAAGGTAGGAATGTACAGGTGTTTTGACAGAATTAGAAGCAAGGACTCCTCTGAGACAAACCCCTCCCCTACAAGAACAGCCCTTAAAGGAATATTCTTTCTCTTTTGCACCTGTAGCGCAGTCTCAAGCTGCTCGTTACTCAAAACTTTGTTCTTTAACAAAATCCCTATTATATTGTCTTTTAGCGTCTGCATCTTTAAAGAATGCTACCTGTAAATTTCGTTATTCATCAGGCATGGTTACGCGCAAAACTTCTTCAATAGTAGTTATGCCTCTCTGTGCAGCATCAATACCCTCTTCCCGCAATGTTCTCATACCTTCCCGACGCGCCTGTTTTTTGATAATGTGTTCTTGGGCTTGAGTCAGGATTAATTCGCGGATACCCTCGCTTAAAATAAGTATCTCAGCGATACCAACCCTTCCCGTATATCCCGTATTGAAACAACGACTACAGCCCTTGCCTTTGAATAACTCCGCCTTCTGTAATTTAGACATATCTATCTTTAAACTCTGGGCTATCTCTGGCTTAATAGCGTAGCTTTCCTTGCAATAAGCGCATATCTTGCGTAGAAGCCTCTGCGCTACTACGCATATAAGCGCTGAATTAATCATAAACGGCTCAACCCCCATATTCAGCAGGCGGGAAATTGAGCCCGCTGCGGTAGTGGTATGCAACGTGGAAATTACCAGGTGTCCGGTGAGTGCGCTTTTTATGGCAATATCCACAGTCTCATAGTCGCGTATTTCACCCACCATTATTATATTCGGATCCTGCCTTAATATGGAACGCAGGGCAGCGGCAAAGGTCAAACCTATATCCGGACGCACAGTTACCTGATTTATTCCCTCTAACTGATATTCTACAGGGTCCTCCACAGTAACAATATTTTTATCTGGCCGATCAACAAGCTTCAGCAAGGAATATAACGTAGTAGTCTTTCCGCTTCCGGTAGGACCACAGACAAGAATCATACCATGCGGCATTTTGGAAACCTCTTTCAATTTTTTAATCGTCTCATCGCTAAAACCGAGCTCGTTTATATCCAGCTTTGCCTGACTCTTGTCAAGAATGCGTATAGCCACTTTCTCTCCGAAGCTGGAAGGAAGTATAGATACGCGAAAATCTATCTCCCTGCCGAACAATTTTACTTTGAAACGACCATCCTGGGGAAGCCGATGCTCTGTAATATTTAAATCCGAAATAACCTTTATCCGGGAAACTATAGACGGATGCATTGACTTCGGCGGAGACTTCTGCTCTTGCAGCACACCGTCAATACGAAAACGCAGCCGTAATTTTTTATCAAACGGTTCAATCAATATGTCGGAACTTTTCATCTTAACCGCTTCGCTTAGAAGCATATTAGTAATCTGAATAACTGGCGCCTCCCTGCTTATCCTGTCCAATTCCTGTCTGCTGAGCTGAGTCTCCTTTTCTACCTTGATTAATTCCAAGGAAGATGCTGCCATCTCTTTCATTAAGTCTTCAATTATCACTTTGGTGGTATCCGGGTAAGCCAGCTCAATTGCCTGCATGATATCCTGTGAAGAAGCGATAATGGGGTTTATTTTGTATCCGGTCAGAGAAGCCACATAATCAATGGCAAAGATATTCAGGGGATCTGCCATCGCCAGAGTAACAGCATCGCCCATTTTGGAGAGGGGGATAATCTGATAATGACGGGCAATATCAGAAGAGATTATTTTGGCAATCTCAGGGTCTATCTTAAAACGTTTTAAGTCAATAAGAGGAAAACCCAGCCCTTCACTTAATATAGAGGTGAGTTCTTTCTCCTTCAGAAATTTTAAGTCTACAATGATACTGCTTAAGCGGCCGCCTCTTTCTTTCTGAACACGCAAAGCCTCTTCCAACTGTTCGCGGGTAAGGAGTTTATTGTTTATAAGTATCTCTGTGAGGCGCTCTTTTAAGGAAAGCATTCTTTATTGAACAATGGTAACCTACTAAAAGATATTTGACAATTATCCACTGTCTTTATAATATTTCTCGATAGCCGCTTTGATATCCGAGGAGGTTGAAACAAACGTCTGAACACTGCATCCAGAAATAAGCTCTACATCTTCAATCGCCTGAACGTTTAGCGGATTAGACATCGCAATCGTAAGGTTATTGCCGATTTTATCTACGGGCACCAGCGCATATTGCCGGGCAACGCGACCGGGAATAATATTTATTATCTCAGGGTTAATATCATAATTGCCCAAGGGAAGATAGGGGAAGCCGTATTGGGCGGTAAGTGCCTGCGCTATATCTTCTTCCTTTGCGTAGCCTAAGGCAACCAGTATCTCTCCGATTAATCCGCCTTTCTCCTGCTGGAAATTCAAGGCTTTCTCAAGCTGCGCATGAGTAATAAGCCCCCGTTCAATCAATAAATCACCCAATTGTTTGTTTATAATTTTTCTCATTGGCAGCGCGGAGGTTATTTAATCCCTACAACGTGGTTTTTTCCTCGCTCCTTTGCTATCTTTAAAAACTCCTTTGCCTTGGCGATCAATCCATCTGCGTCAACGCCGTCTAACGGATTTTCGCTTACCCCGCCGCTTAAAGTAAGTCTCCTGGATTCATCCACCTCTCCCATGTAACTCTGTTCAACTTTCTTGCGGATAGAGTTAGCTATCTCTTCTGCCCGACGTTTGTTCTTTTCCGGTAGAACAATAGCAAACTCATCATCGTCTATTCTGCCGGCACGGTCAACCTCAGTAATAGAATCACGCAATATTAGCGCTATTTTCTTAAGCTGCGCCTCTGTATCAAGATAACCGAACTTATCATGAAATTTTTTAATGTTGTCTACATCCAAAACCACAAATGAACACGGTCTCTGATAGAGAATCGCGCGCTTAATCTCTTCTTGCAGGCGTGAATATATGAATTGCTTATTGTACAAATCGGTCAAGGCGTCCCTGGTTTCCAATTTGTCTATCCTGCCCATCAATAAATCCGTTTCCATACTGATTGCCACCTGCTTTGCAAAGATATCCAGGAAATCTATCTCCTCTTTCTGATATACAAAGTCATGCTGGCTATTTCCTATGCCCAACATCGCCAATACCTTTCCTCTCAAGAAAATAGGCAAGACCAAGGTATTTTTCAATTTGAACTTAGTGTATAACGATTGCCTTAATTTCTCATGAATATCTGCGCTGCTGTCTAATATAAGCGGCACGTTGTTAAGGATAACTTTAGAAAAG
>JAMWCI010000026.1 GCA_023818655.1 Candidatus Omnitrophota bacterium | reverse complement strand
AAGAAATAAAAGATTATCTATTGATTTAAGCGAACATATTCTTACTTTCGGCAGGGCAGTTAGAGGCGTAGAGGTGGTGGCGCTCTTTAAAGAAAATCTGGGAGTAAAAAACGAAATCCGAGTGAATCTTCGTTCGCAGGGCAGGATAGATGTGAATCGGATAGCTGCATATTTTGGCGGAGGGGGACATAAGACGGCCAGCGGCGCTACAATTAAGGGGAAGATTGACGAGGTAAGAAGGAAGGTGCTTGCTAAAATCCGGACAAGCCTGAAATAAACTCACTTCTGTTTTCTTGCGAGGAGACGTTACTTAGGATTTATCCGCTCCATTTTTTTCTGTGCATTCTAATTCTACAAAGGTTTTTAAAAAGTTTACGGTGAAAAATTATGAGGGTTATATACGATATTAACAGGATTAAGAAGTTTCCTAATCCCGTAGTAGCGATGGGGGTTTTTGACGGTGTGCACCGCGGCCATAAAGTTATTCTTGCCAGCGCAGTCAGAAAATCTCGCGCCATTGGCGGCACAAGCGTCGCTATAACCTTCTGGCCGCACCCCCAGAAAGAAGGGAGCCTTTCTTCGTTGAAGCATCGCTTAGAATTAATTGCAAGTCTCGGTATAGATGTAGCTATTGTCATAAGTTTTAACCGCAGATTTTCCAGGATAACGGCAGCTAATTTTATAAAAAAATTTTTGGTGGAAAAAATTGGCGCAAAATATATCTATGTAGGTCAGAATTTTAGATTTGGTAGAAATGCCAGAGGAAGTCTTGATACTTTCAAGAGGTTTTCTGCTATTTACGGGTTTAAGACCAAAGCCATTAACGTAATTAAAGTAGCTGATAGACCCATAAGCAGCACTCTTATCCGGACATTAATCAAAAAAGGAGACCTTCTCCAAGCAGAAAGTTTGTTAGGTCGAGCCGTTGGGATACTAGGTACGGTAATTAAGGGAAATTTGTTTGCCCGCAAGCTTGGTTTTCCGACGGCAAATATCACCCCTCATCACGAAGTAATCCCTCCTTGCGGCATATATGCGGTAAGGGTTGTATTTAAAGGAAAGACATATGGAGGAGTCTGTTATATTGGAAGGCAGCCGTCATTTCTTACTCGGAGCAAAAAGATACATATCGAAGTGCACATATTCGCTTTCCGTAAGAAAATTTATGGTCAGGAATTAAAGATAGATTTTGTTCAGAAGATAAGAAACGAAAGGAGGTTTAAGGATATAGCTAGCCTAACCCAACAGATAAAAAAAGATGTGTTTTCTGCAAAAAGCATCCTTTCCCGCCACAAATAACCGCCACAATATATTGATGTTAAGCTTTGTTACTTACACTACTTGTTGTAAAACATAGAGTTAAGCAATTTTTTTCTTGACAAAAAGAGAGATTTTATCTACAATTTGGATACAAAGTGGTAATTAGTGGAGTAGAGTGGAAGGAGTCCAGCCATGTTCTATGGCGAGTATATACATTCCATAGACCGCAAGGGTCGTCTTATCTTGCCTGCCAAATTCCGGGAAATAGCAAAGAGTCATTTCATAGAAAAATTCTATGCCACTCGCGGCTTGGACAAGTGCCTTTTTATGTTTAGCGAAGAGGAGTGGAGAACACAGGAGAATAAATTTAAGGTTATTCCTTTTACCAAGCAGCAGGCGCGTATTTTTAATCGTCTCTATTTTTCAGGGGCGGTAGAGGTGACTTTTGACAGCCAGGGCAGGATTTTACTTCCCCAGTACCTGAAGGACTATGCCGAGATAAAGAGAGAGGTGGTTATCGTCGGCGTGTCTAACAGGATTGAGATATGGGCCAAGAATAATTGGGAAGAATTTTACGGTAATTCGCGGCAGTCTTTTGAAGAGATTGCCGAGAAGTTGTGGGATGTTTAAATTGCATACACCAGTAATGTTAGAGGAAGTGGTGGATTTTCTTAAACTTGCCCCGGGGATGACGGTGGTGGACGCTACGGTTGGCACTGGCGGCCACAGCGAGGCGATACTTAAGGGGATAATGCCACAAGGTAGGCTTATCGCCATAGACCGCGACGAAGAGTCCTTGAGCGTCTGCCGCGATAGACTAAAAGATTTTAACCGGTCTATAGAATTTGTGCATGCCAATTTTGTGGAACTGGATGAGATTCTAAAGAGATTAAACATCAACGCTATAGACGGTATTCTTTTTGACCTAGGGATTTCTTCTTTTCAATTAAGTGATCCGGAAAGAGGATTTAGTTTCCAGAACGATGGCCCATTGGATATGCGCCTGGACAGGGCAAGTTACATCTCGGCATACGACCTGCTCAATAATCTCAACGAGGAAGAAATCTCTATGCTCCTGTGGAATTTTGGGCAGGAACGGTGGCATAACCGTATCGCGCATATGTTGGTTCAGGAGCGTCAGAGGCGCCCTATCGCCACGACGTTGGAATTAGCAGAAATTGTAAGCAGGTCTATCCCCAGTCGTTTTCGCCACAGATATTACCGGATTCATCCGGCAACTCGCACATTTCAAGCAATACGCATTGCTGTCAATAGAGAATTGGAAATTCTGGAGTCGGCTTTAGATAAGGCCATTGCGGCTTTAAATAAAGGCGCGAGGATTTGCGTTATTTCATTTCATTCCTTGGAAGACCGCGCGGTAAAACTCGCCTTTAAAAAAGCAGCTTTAGCAGGTTTGGTTGAGATAAAGACGCCCAAGCCTTTAGTGCCAAGAAGCGCAGAGATAGAAGTCAATCCCTCCAGCAGAAGCAGTAAGTTGCGGGTAGCAGAGAGGATTTAGTTATGAAGATATCAAAATTTCTTTCCTTGTCTTTTTTTATTACAGGGTTTTGCCTTTTGTATGTCTATCAGCAAACCGAGATATTTCGCTTGGCTTATATTGGGCAGAATAAACAGGCTTTTTTCTCTGAACTTCTTGATAAGAATAATATCTTAAGGTATAATATCAAAAAGAATACGTCTTTGACATATATTGGGAGCAAGTTTTCCGGTACGGGCGATTACGAGATACCGAATAATTTTTATCTGGTAAAGGTTGCCCCTCCTAAAAAAAACACAGTTTTTGCTGTGGCGTCGCGTAGCGGTCAAACCATGCTATCTCGCATTTTCGCTATAAAGAGACAGGCAGAAGCCAAGACAATTAATCCTTAATTCAAAGTTTTTAAATACAGGATTATCATAATGGTTAATGTTCGTAACCGCAATCCAGAGTTATATTCGGTTACGGCTCACGATTTACGAATTACGTTTTTACATTAACAGTGTATATAAGCAATTATAGCCGCAGAACAGAAGCGGTATTTTTATTATTTCTGGTTTTTCTTTTTCTTTGCATCGCTCGGCTTCTCTATATCCAGTTTTTTCGTTTTCAGTATCTGGCTGGCATAGCCAAAAAACAGCACAGTCTGTTTATAGAACTGGAGCCGCGTCGGGGCAGCATCTTTGATGCTATGTTAAGACCGCAGGCATTAAATCTTCCTGCAGATTCCCTCTATGCCTCACCCAATATTATGGATGAAAAAGAAAAATCAATAGCAATCCATAAGCTTTCCTCCGCACTTCATTTAAACCCGTCTTATCTTAAAGACAGATTGAAACGCAAGAAGGCGTTTGTCTGGATTTTGCGTAAGCTGTCATCTGAGCAGAAGGAGCTGATAGATAAATTAAAACTTAAAGGTCTGGGGTTTGTGCGGGAGACCAAACGTTCCTATCCCAATAGATATTTAGCCAGTCATATCATTGGTTTTGCCGGTTTAGATAACATTGGATTAGAGGGTTTAGAAGCGTTGTATAATAAGCATCTCAAAGGAACTTCAGGATGGGCTTTATTTCTGCGAGATGCCAGGCAAAAGAGATTAGACCTCTGGGAGAAGATGGTTTTGCCCAAAGACGGATATAATCTCGTGCTGAACATAGATGAGGTTATACAGTATATCGCAGAAAGAGAATTGGATAAGGCGTTTAAGAGTCATCATGCCCGCGGCGCCAGCATTGTTGTCGTGGACCCGCATACCGGCGCAATTCTGGCTTTGGCGAATAGGCCGACCTATGATTTAAATGACTACAGTAATTCAAGTAAAGACGCTATGCGCAACCGAGCCGTCTGCGATATGTTTGAGCCGGGTTCTGTATTTAAAATAGTGACGGCCTCTGCAGCAATAGAGGAAAACAAGGCGAGTGAGAATGATCGATTCTTCTGCGAAAATGGTTCGTATCGCGTGGCAAACCATATATTGCATGACCATCAGCCGCACGGATGGTTGACCTTCCGACAGGTAATAGAGGAATCCAGCAATATCGGAGTCACGAAGGTAGCCCAGATTCTTGGTCCCCAGACAGTCAGCCGTTATGTAAAGTTGTTTGGTTTTGGCGCAAAGACAGATATTGACCTGCCCGGAGAGATACCGGGCAAGGTTAAGGAGCCGTGGGAGTGGTCTAAAACTTCTATCGGAGCAATACCCATCGGTCAAGAGGTAGGCGTAACCGCTGTTCAGTTGGCTATGGCGATTTCGGTAATAGCCAACGGCGGCCAGCTTATGAAGCCGTATATAGTCCGAGAAATACGCGATAATTACGGTGAAACAATTAAGAGTTTTTCGCCGGTTATGGTGCGCAAAGTAATCTCTTTGGATACCGCAGCCAGGATGCGAAAGATACTAACCGGGGTTGTAGAAGAAGGCACAGGAAAATTGGCAAAGGTTTTTGGGGTTAGCGTAGCTGGTAAAACAGGCACTGCCCAGAAATTGGAACCTAGCGGCGCATATTCGCACAGTAAATTTGTTGCTTCTTTTATAGGCTTTGCGCCGGCGGATGACCCTTTGATTGCGATAGCGGTAGTTGTGGATGAGCCGCACCCTTATTATTACGGTGGCGTAGTGGCCGCGCCTGTATTCAGCAAGGTAGCTGCAGATACTGTTAGATACCTTAAGACCCAGGATCCGCAGCGCCAGTTAATGTTATCAAAAGAATGAAGATAAGCACACTATTTAAGAGGAGCGGTATAAAATTTCCTTCAGAGAAGATATCTGGTGCGAATGATTTTGAAGTTAAAGGGATAACCTGCAATTCCGATTGCGTAAGAGAAGGATTTATTTTTGTGGCTATTAAAGGAAATCTGTTAGACGGCAGCAGGTTTTTACCGCAGGCAGTGGCTAAAGGCGCATCCGCGGTACTATTGGAAGGCAAGATTCCTGTTTTTACGCAAGATAACAAGACCATTGCTGTTAAAGTCAAAGATGCGCGGTTGGCGCTGGCCCGTCTTAGCGCAGAGTTTTATGGCAATCCCTGCCGGAAGATAAAAGTGGTTGGCGTTACCGGCACCAACGGAAAAACAACTGTCACATATCTTATAGAAGAGATTTTGCGACAGGCAGGTTATGCCGCCGGCGTAATCGGGACAGTAAATTATCGTTTCTGCCATAAGTTTATTCCTGCAAAAAATACCACTCCTGAACCTGTGCAGTTACAGTCTTTACTATCGCAGATGCGCAATGCCGGTTGTAAATTCTGTATTATGGAGGTATCCTCTCATGCCCTTGACCAAGAAAGGATAGAGGGCATAGATTTTCATTCCGCGATTTTTACCAATCTTACCCAGGATCATCTGGATTATCACAGGACGATGGAGAATTACTTTCAGGCTAAATGCAAGATTTTCCGCCGGCTTAAAAAAGGCGCCTTTGCGATAATCAACAACGATGACAGTTATGCCCAGAGAATAAAGAAGATGACGAGTGCAGAGGTGGTTACTTATGGCTTAGGAGAGAATGCAGATATTCAGGCTTGTAATTTGAGGCTTAGTCGCGACGGAATAGAATTTCAGTTAAAAACCAAACAGGATAGCGCTGTCTTAAGAAGCCGATTGATAGGCATTCATAACGTCTACAATATCCTGGCAGCGGTTGCCTGGGCAAGAGAAACAGGAATTAAGATAGCGGCAATCCAGCAGGCGATAAGGGATTTTCCGGGCGTGCCGGGAAGACTGGAGAGGATAAACGCAAAGACACAATTTTCTATTTTTGTGGATTATGCGCATACCGAAGATGCCTTAAGGAATGTATTGTGCAATCTGCGTCAGATTTGCGAAGGCAAGATAATCACTGTCTTCGGATGCGGCGGAGACCGGGATAAAAGCAAGAGGCCTAAGATGGGCAGGGTAGTAAGTGAGATGGCGGACTACGCTATTATTACCAACGATAATCCACGTTCAGAATCTCCTTCGAGTATTATAGCCGATATCAGAAAAGGGATATCCGGAAGGAATTTCCGCGTTATTACCGACAGGCGAAAGGCCATACTTAAGTCTTTATCTTTAGCCAAGCCCCAAGATATAGTTTTAATCGCAGGCAAAGGGCACGAGAATTACCAGATAATTAAAGATAAGGTTTTACATTTTGATGATAGGGAAGTTGTGCGGGAATGTTTAGAGTATCTGAAATATTAAAAGCTACTGGCGGCAAACTTATAAAAGGTGATGCCGATGGGAGAGTTAGCGGCATCTCCACCGATTCTCGGACAATAAACGAAAAAGAGGCTTTTATTGCGATAAAAGGAGAAAAATTCGACGGTCACGATTTTATAGGTCAAGCTATAGCTAAAGGGGCAGTGGCAGCGATTATTTCAAGGTCGCAAATTGGCAAGTTAGTAAGTTCGCCGCTTAAGGTTGCCTTGATTGAAGTTAGTGATACAGTTAGGGCGCTGGGCGACCTTGCGCGTTACCAGAGGAAAAAGCTGAATTTGCCGGTAGTGGCAGTCACCGGCTCAAACGGAAAGACCACGACTAAAGATATGATTGCGCATATCCTTTCCGACAAATATCGCGTTCTTAAAAATAGCGGTACTAGAAATAACCATATAGGGCTGCCCCAGACATTATTAACCTTAGGTCGCTTACACGATATAGCAGTATTGGAATTAGGGACTAATCATCCCGGAGAGATAGATTATCTTGCGCAGATTGCCCTTGCCAATATAGGAATAATCACTAATATAGGGCCGGCGCATCTTGAGTTTCTTAAAGATTTAAAAGGGGTGTTCCGGGAGAAAACATCTCTTCTGGCAAAATTACAATCTCCCGCGATAGCCATAATTAACGCAGACGACGCATTATTAAAGAAAATTGCTTTTAATAAGAGCGTGCGCCCGGCGGTTTTTAGTTTTTCACTGGTGACCAAGGGTGATTTTATGGCTGCGCACCTGTTCCGCCATAAGGAGAGAGTAGAATTTACGGTTAATAAAAAATATAAGTTTACATTGAAAACAGCAGGGTATTATAATGTATACAATGCCTTAGCCGCAATTGCCGTAGGCAGAATCTTTGGGATAGGATACGCCGAGATAATCCGACAGCTGAGAAGCTTTGATTTTCCTGAAGGCAGATTCAGGTTTAAGGAAATAAAAGGGATAAATTTTATTGACGATACCTATAATGCCAATCCCCTTTCCTTGAAGTCTGCCCTAGAAACAATAGAGGCAATGGCTGTTAAGGGAAGGAAAATATTCATTATGGGCGATATGTTGGAACTGGGTAAGGCAAGTAGATTTTTCCACAGGAGTGCAGGAAGATATGCGTCTTCCGTCTGCGATGTCTTTATAGCCGTGGGAAGGCAAAGTCGCTATGCAGCGCAGGAGGCGAAGAGAGCTGGTCTTAACAAGGATGTCGTATTTACCTGCGACAGCCCCTTTGCAGCTAAGCACATCTTGCTTAATACCTTATCGCCCACAAAAGACGATATCGTCCTGGTGAAGGGCTCGCGGATGATGAGTATGGAGGAGGTTTTGAAAATCTAATGCTTTTTTATCTACTTTTTCCTTTACATGACAAGGTAGGGATCCTGAATCTTTTTCGTTACATTACCTTTCGTTCGGCGATGGCGGCATTGACCGCTTTCTTGATTAGTCTTATCGTGGGGCCATTTGTAATCCGCAAACTTAAAAAACTAAAGATAGGCGAAAATATCAACAAGAAAGACAGCGTGCGGCTGGATGATTTGCATCGGCATAAACAGGATACTCCTACTATGGGTGGAATCCTTATATTGTTGGCGGTTTTTTCCGCCAATCTCCTTTGGGCGGATATATTCAATAAACAGATAGTGATTGTTTTGTCAAGTATGTTATGGCTTGGCTTGACCGGTTTTGTCGATGACTATTTAAAGCAGATAAAGAAGAAGGGCAAGGGATTAACCGTTACCGCTAAGCTGACAAGTCAGGTGGTCCTTGGCCTTATATTGGGAACCATATTGCTTTTGGATAATGAAAACAATATGAGAATAGACCTGCCTTTTTTGAAGAATACATATATCAATCTGGACGGTTTGTATATCCTTTTTGTGATTCTGGTTGTTGCCGGTTCTTCCAACGCCGTCAATCTTACAGACGGACTGGATGGTCTGGCTATCGGGATTGTGGTGATGGTAGCCCTCGCTTTTAGTGTCCTGGCTTATGTTTCCGGCAATATTAAATTTAGTTCATATCTGCTTATTCCCTATATCCGGGATAGCGGCGAATTGACAGTTTTTTGCGCCAGTCTAATCGGCGCAGGTTTGGGTTTTCTCTGGTTTAATTGTTACCCTGCTTCTATTTTTATGGGAGATGTAGGTTCTCTCGCCTTGGGAGGGACTTTAGGGACAGTGGCGCTATTAATAAAGAAAGAGTTATTACTGATACTTGTAGGCGGCATATTCGTGGCGGAGGCATTATCTGTAATCCTGCAGGTAGCTTCTTTCAAATTGACAAAAAAGAGGATATTTAAGATTGCTCCGCTGCACCACCATTTCCAGTTCCTTAACTGGCCGGAGAACAAAGTCATTGTGCGCTTTTGGATTATTGCCAGTCTCCTAGCCATGCTGACCATAATAACTCTCAAGATTCGTTAACAAAAATAGCGATGCCCATAAAGTGTAAGAATTAGACGACAATGAGAAATACCGATTATTTTAAAGGGAAGAAAGTGACGATTGTAGGCCTGGCTCGTTCAGGGTTGGCCTGCGCAAACTTGCTTTTTGATTTAGGGGCTAAGGTTAGCGTTACGGATATCAAAGATGACGAAGCTACCAGACAAAATGCCCTTCTGCTTAGGTCAAAGGGAATCAAAATTGAATTAGGCAGGCATTCTGAAGAGATTATTTTTGATAGTCAGCTTCTGGTAGTTTCTCCGGGAGTGCCACGCAATGCCTTGCCTCTGGTGTGGGCAAGAGAGAAAGGGATTCTCTGTATAAGTGAGATTGAAGTGGGTTGGATGTTATGTCAGGCAACAGTGATTGCCATTACCGGCTCAAGCGGAAAGACCACAGTCGCTACTTTAATCGGAAAGGTACTGCAGGAGGCGGGTAAAAGGGCGTTCGTCTGCGGCAATATAGGCAGGCCTTTTACCAGTGAGGTGGCGATGATGCAAGAAACGGATTTTGTTTCTTTAGAAGTCAGCTCCTTTCAGCTGGAGACGATAAAGGATTTCCGGCCTAAAATTGCAGTAATGCTTAATTTCAACAAGAACCATCTGGATAGACACAAAGATATGCAGGAGTATCTTGAGGCGAAGAAAAATATATTTAGGAACCAAACCAGTGCTGATTTCTTGGTGTTAAACGAGCGCGACCCGTATCTGGCGAACTTAGGAAGGCAGGCGCAGGCAAAAACTGTTTTTTTTAGCGAGTCGCAAGAGTTAAATCCAAATCAGGCAGCTGTGGCGACTATTGCCGTATTGCTCGGCATAGAAAAAGAGGTTTGTTTTAAGGTGTTTGCTGCCTTTAAGGGATTGCCGCATCGTATGGAGTACGTTGACGAGATAAATGGAGTAAAATTTATCAATGATTCCAAGGCTACGGTAGCTGAGTCTACGGTATGGGCGATAAAGAGCATTAGTTCGCCCCTCGTGCTTATTGCCGGAGGCAGGGATAAAGGCGCAGATTATTCCGCTATCCTTAAGGTGGCTGATAACAAAGTGAAAGAGGTTGTTGTTATCGGAGAGGCAAAAGATAAAATCAGAAAGACATTGCAGCCGCATTTATCCGTTAAGGACGCAGCTGATTTAAAAGAGGCGGTAATGATAGCCTACCGCGATGCCTGTCCCGGAGAATACGTCCTTCTTTCACCGATGTGCTCTAGTTTTGATATGTTCAAAGATTATGAAGAGAGAGGAAGATTTTTCAAAGAAACAGTTTTTCATCTAAAATCCACCATAACTAAATAGCAATGGTCCGCAATATTAGAATTAATTTATTCATTGTAACCGTTACACTCATCTGTATAGGCATTGTGATGATTTATAGCGCCTCCGGTATCTATGCCTGGGAACGATATAAAGACAGTTTTTTCTTTCTAAAAAGGCACTTAAGTTTTTTATTAATAGGGACCATACTTACCTTTGGGGTAATGTGCGTTGATTACAGAAAACTCAAGGATTATGCCAAGCCGATGCTACTTTTATCGCTAATCTTATTGGTTCTGGTTTTAGTGCCGGGTATAGGCAGGGAGGTTGCTGGCGCGCGCAGATGGTTCAGGTTCAAGAACATCAGTTTTCAGCCATCGGAGTTTGCGATAATTGCCCTGCTTATTTATGTGTCAGATTTTATCTCCCGCAGGTCTTCTGCAATCAAGGAATTCTGGCGTGGCTTTTGTCCGCCTGTCAGTCTATTGGGGATTACGGTAGCGCTTATCTTAGCGCAGCCCGACCTGGGTACTTCGGTATCTTTGGCTTGCGTTGTCTTTCTTATGCTTTTTGTTGCACGCGTAAGAATTACTTATTTAGTTTCAGTCATCCTTGCCAGCGTGCCTTTATTGTTACTTTTGATACTCATTGCGCCATATCGCCGGGCGCGTATATTGGCCTTCTTAAATCCTTGGCTTGATCCCCAGGGAAGCGGATTCCAGATTATTCAGTCTCAGATAGCGCTTGGCTCAGGAGGGGTATTTGGCTTAGGGCTAGGACACTCAAGGCAAAAGTTGTTTTACCTGCCTGCAGCGCACACAGACTTTATTTTCTCAATTATCGGCGAAGAACTGGGTCTTTTGGGTACATTGGGCGCAATCGTTCTTTTTATCATTTTTATACAGCAGGGGCTTAAGGTAGTAAAACACGCCCCTGACAAGTTTGGGTATTTTCTGGCGCTGGGATTAGTCTTAATGATTTCACTTAAGGCCATAATTAACATCGGTATTTCCTGCGGCATTTTACCTACAAAAGGACTGCCGCTGCCTTTCGTTAGTTACGGCGGTTCGTCTTTTATTTTTGATATGATAAGCGTAGGTATTCTTATTAATATCGCGCGCACTGGAGAATACCCATGAGGATACTTGTGGTAACCGGAGCAAGCGGCGGACACATATTTCCTGCGCAGGCCATTATCGAATCGTTAAGGAACCGGCAAGGCATAGAGATAATGTTGGTTCTACCTAAAAGAAGCAGTATTAAGATTGAAGGGGTAGCGGTAAGGTATATCGCCACTACTCCGTTTACCTTAAGTATTAATCTGCGCAGCGTGGTTAATGTCTTTAATTTTCTCAAGGCCTGCCTGCAGAGTTTATTTTTATTGCAGGAATTCAAGCCAGATGTAATAGTGGGTTTTGGTACCATTGATTCTGTTCCAATAGTAACCTTGGCATGGTTAGCTAGGATTAGAATTTTAATACATGAACAGAATGTAATCCCCGGCCGGGCAACCAGGTTACTTATCAATTTTAGCGATATTATCGCTCTTTCTTTTCCGCAAACCCAAGATTATTTAAGAAGGGGAAGAAATAGGATAACTGTTACCGGCAATCCCTTACGCAGCAAATTGAAGGTTATGAGCAAAAAAGAGGCTTTAGATTTTTTTGGCTTTAAAGAGTCGTATTTTACAATATTGGTTGTAGGGGGTAGTCAATCCTCTCATAATTTGAATATGCTCTTTATCAATTCAGCAATGAGATTGGAACGCAATCTTATGCTACAGGTTATTCATATATGTGGGAGTAAAGATTATTCTTTATTGCAAGAGTCGTACGGAAATTTTAGATGGCAAGTCAAATTATTTCAATTTCTGGACCAGATGCATTACGCCTATAGTGCAAGCGACCTAGTGGTTTCCCGCGCAGGGGCCACCACTATCGCTGAGATTATCTATTTTGCCAAACCTGCTATCTTAGTTCCTTATCCATATGCCTACCGTCATCAGTCGGCAAATGCCAGATTGTTCCAGAAGGCAGGTTGTTGCCTGATGATAGAGGAAGGCAGACGCGCAGAGGAAGAGTTGACGGAAGGTATTTTGGCTTTACTTAACGCTCCGGAAAAACTTCATAAGATGCATTGTAGTTTCAGCGGGTTTTCCAAGACTAATGCCGCAGAGAATTTGGTTGAGGAAGTGTTAAGGTTGGGGAAGAATTAGATGCGCAGATTTGTGTTATTTTTATTTATTTTTTTTCTTGTTTGCGGTATCATTGCTCAAGCAGAAGAGTGGGACACCCTGAAAAGCACGCATTTTGTCGTATATTATAAAAAAGCCCCTGAGGATTTTGTAAAAAAAATCAGCGACAGGGCAGAAGAATTGTATAATAAGATTACTGCGGATTTGGGTTTTAACCGTTTTGATTTCTGGCTTTGGGATAATCGGGCAAAGATTTACATATACGACGATGCCGTCCAATTTCAGACAACTACAGGAAATCCGGCTTGGGTAGGAGGGGTCGCTATTCCTAAACTCAAAACCATCGCAACCTTCTATTATGCAAAAAACACCGATTATTCTCCTCAGGTATCTTTGCCTGATTTTCTTAATCAAGGGTTGCCTCATGAGATGACCCATATAATTTTTAGGGAGTTTGTCGGGTTTTCTAATACCGCCATACCACTTTGGCTGGAAGAAGGGGTTGCCTCTTATCAGGAAAAGGATAAATACGATAAGGTATATGCGCTGTTGAAATACTGGCGTTCGGAAAAAAGGTTTATGGACCTTAAGAAACTTTCACAATTTTCTGCGCTTTCTGGGATAGACGACAAGACGGCAGGGGTATTTTATGCGGAGGCATTCACGGTGGTAGATTTTTTGATGAAGGAATTCGGAAGAGATAGATTTGTTCTTTTCTGCCAAAATCTGCGGGATAAGAAGAATTTTGAACAGGCATTGGTTTCCACTTATTCTTTACGGGACATAGGAGAATTGGACTCTGCATGGCAGAGATATTTATGGCATGAGTAAACATTATCATTTTATCGGTATAGGCGGCATAGGGATGAGCGGCATCGCCAGCCTTCTTCTTTGCTCCAAAGAAAAAGTTAGCGGTTCGGATTTAAGGGAAACAGCTATTACTAGAAGTCTGACTTCAGCAGGCGCAACTATATATTTAGGGCATAGGCCTGAAAATATAAATGGCGCAGATACAGTGATTTATTCCTCCGCTATCAAAGAAGATAATCCCGAATTAAAGGAAGCCAGGCGCAGGGGCATTCCGTTATTAAGGCGGGCGGAGGCATTGGCAATACTTATGAGAGAAAAAAAGGTGATTACTGTTACCGGCAGCCATGGCAAGACAACCACTACCTCTTTGGTTTCATATCTTTTAATGAAGGCAGGTCTTTCGCCAACCGTGGCCATAGGAGGAATCCTCAGGAACATAGACACTAATGCCTGCCTTGGGAATGGCGAGTTTTTTGTCGCAGAGGCAGACGAGTCTGACGGCTCTTTTCTTTTTTATCATCCTGTATATTCTATTGTTACAAACATAGACAGGGAGCATTTGGATTATTATCGTAATTTTAATAGAGAGGTTGCGGCATTCCGAGAATTCATAGAAAAAACGGATAAAGGCGGCTGCGTATTCTGTTGCGCGGATGATGAGAATATAAAGAAGATAGTTTTCGGATACGCTGGTAAATGCATTCTTTTTGGATTAAACCCTCCCGCAGATATATATCCGCAAAAGATAAAATTATCTGGGCTGACTTCGGAGTTTGATTGTTTATACAGAGATAAATTCGTAGATAGATTCCATCTTTCATTGGGAGGGTTACACAATATTTCCAATGCCTTGGCTGTAATTGCCTTAGGCCTGGAGTTAGGGATAGATATCATGACTATAAAGGAGGCCTTAAGTGAATATAAAGGCGCAAGACGGAGGCTGGAGATTAAATTTGAGGACCAGCGGTATCTAGTGATAGATGATTATGCGCATCACCCTACTGAGATAAGGGCAACGCTTTTGGCGGTCCGGCAGTTAAACAGGAAGAGATTAATAGCTATATTTCAACCGCACCGTTATTCACGCACCAGGATACTGCTGGAGGAGTTTGCCATAAGCTTTGAATCTGCGGATTGTGTGATAATTACCGATATTTATCCGGCAAGCGAGCCGCCCATTGAGGGGATAAACGGAAGGCGGGTGTGCGAGCAGATAAAACAAAATAATCCGGAGAAAGAAGTATTATATATGCCCAAAGAAGAAATTGTCGGCTTTATCTTGAAGATAATAAAACCGCATGACCTTGTGCTTACTTTGGGCGCAGGCGATATCGTAAAGATATGCGATGAGTTGGTGGAGAGACTTAAAGGCAACAGTAATTAGGGATGAGCCGCTAAAGAACAAAACTAACTTTAAGATAGGCGGCAAGGCTAGATTTTTTTTCTCTGTAAAGAATGAAGAGGAGTTGAGAGAGCTGGTTGTAATTTCCAGCAAACATAAAATTCCTCTTTTTGTCTTGGGGGCAGGCAGCAATATATTGGTAAGTGACGTCGGTATAAAAGGCATTGTTGTGAAATTGGGCTCCGGTATTTTTAAGGAGATTTCTTTTTCTAAGAATAATTCAGTGGAGGCAGGCGCCGGGGTCAGACTCGCAGAGCTTATAGGTAAAACCAGCGCCGTGGGTTTATCTGGTTTAGAATTCCTTGCCGGTATACCCGGTACGCTCGGTGGCGCAATAATTATGAATGCGGGGGCTTGGGGTAAAGATATCGGTAGTATTGTTGAAAGTGTAAGGGTAATGGATAACAGAGGCAACATAGAACTATTAAAGAGAAAAAAAATAAAGTTTAGCTACCGTCACTCAGGCCTTGATTCTTATATCATCTTGGGAGCGGTATTAAAACTTGCTTCCGATACAAAAGACCGTATTAACCAGCGCATCAAAGAATACCTCAAGTTAAGGTCCAATACGCAGGATAATGCATATCCTAACGCCGGATGCATCTTTAAGAATCCTGCCGGAACCTCTGCGGGTAAATTAATAGATGCCTGCGGTCTGAAGGCTAAGTCCTGTGGCGGAGCGGTTGTTTCTTCGCGACATGCAAACTTTATCCTCAATAAAAAGAACGCATCCTCCAAAGACGTATTGAAACTTATGAATTTAATTAGGGATAAAGTAAAATCAAGGTTTAATATTACCTTAGAACCGGAGATAAAGATATGGATGTGAACAACGTTGGCAGGATAGGGGTTTTAATGGGCGGGCCGTCGAGCGAACGGGAGATTTCGTTGAAATCTGGAAAAGCGGTGCAGGAGGCGCTTAGGGGCGTCGGAATAAATGTCGTCGGTATTGATATAAAGACGGATAATGTAAAAGAGAATATGCGGCTTATTCAGTATTATGGTATAAATTGCGCTTTTATTGCGCTTCACGGAAAGTTCGGGGAGGATGGCACTATACAGAAAATACTTGAGGATTTGGAAATTCCTTACACCGGTTCCGGAGTTGAGGCAAGCAAACTGGCAATGGACAAGATTGCCTCTTTACGTTTATTTGAAGAGGCAGGGTTGGCTGTTCCGGCGTACGAGATATTAGAAAAGAATAGCAATTGGAGCTTTAGTGGTAATATCAAGTTTCCTCTGGTTGTCAAGCCTGCTACTCACGGTTCAAGTATCGGGCTTTCCATTATAGATAAGAATTCTGCTTTAGCTGAAGCGTTGAATCTCGCATTTTCTTTTGACGACCGTGTGATTATCCAAGAGTATATAAGGGGAAGGGAAATGACGGTGGGGATACTGGATGGGCAGGCGCTTCCGGTGATTGAGATTGTGCCAAAAAAAAGATTTTTTGATTACGAGGCAAAATATCAATCCGGGATGACCGAGTACATCGTCCCGGCAAGATTAGAAGATAGTATCGCTAAAAAAATACAGGAGTCAGCCATAAATGCCCATCGCCTTTTGGGTTGTTCTGGTTGTTCGCGCGCCGATATTATACTAAACGAATTGAATATACCGTTCATCCTGGAGGTAAACACTATTCCAGGCTTGACCGCAACAAGTCTTTTACCTAAAGCGGCAAAAGCCGTCGGGATAGAATTTGTTCAGCTTTGTCTTAAGTTGATAGCGCTTGCCTATGAAAAAAATAAAAGTAAGCCCAAACTCAAAACAAAAAGATTAATAAATTAAAAAC
>JAMWCI010000104.1 GCA_023818655.1 Candidatus Omnitrophota bacterium | reverse complement strand
CCGTTTTTTAGGCCTTGCCTAAGATTAAATCTTCTACCTTGCGCTTTGCTTCCTCTACTAACCGGTTAGCTTCGGTGCGTAATCCTTGCGCCTCCTGCATTCGTTTTCTGACTTCATCGGCGATTTTTTGTTGAATTTCTAAAGATGGTAAAATAACGGGTATAGATAAATATTCTTCCATTATAAGATTTTTAATGCCTGTTGTTTGATTTTGCAAATATTCCATATAATTTAAGCTGTAAATGGCCCTTAGGTAAGAAAAAAGATATGCAGGCAAACATTTTTCATTATTTATTCGGAAACACTGCAAAAAATTACTAAAAACATAACTGCCTTTAATGTTTTCTATCAAGGCAACTCGACCAACTGGCTGAATAGGGCTTCCTCCGGACTTTTCAATTAGTATATCGCCATTCTGGAGTTTTATTTTCTTGAATTTTTCTTCGGGCACATATCTTTCTGCCACATCATCAAAATTCAAGTTAAGTCTGTTATCAAAATTAGTATTTCTCAAAACCTTACATAATATATAGCCGTTCTGCTGATTTTCTTCTCCCCAATCTCCAGAAATATTATCAACGATAAGCTTTGAAAGTTCTGTGGAGCTGAATTTTGATTTTTTAATTGCTTTGAGTATTGCTTTTGGTCTTTCAGAGTATTTTTTAGGGTCAAGCCTATTACCTTTAACTTCATCAGACAGGGCCACAAAACAAAGCCTTTCCTTTAACTCCGGCAACTTTATACCTAACTCCTCCAGCACATAATCGTCAATTGATGCCAAAAGTTTCTCTGCTTCCTGTTCTTTTTGCTTCTTCTGGCTGTAGGCGGACTGCATAATTTCAACGACTTGGTTTTGAAGAGAAAGGTCGGGAAGGGGTATCTGTATAGTCTTTATATATTCATAATCTAACGCTGGCCTTGTTCCGCCAGTTATTCCTCTATTTGACAATAAAATGCCTATATTTGAGTTTAAATAAGAGGCGATATAATGGGGTAATATCTCTTGTCCTTCAATCTTATCTTTGAGATGAAACCTAACGGAGTGTTGATTGATATTGCCTTCAAAACCTTCTGGTATGACTGCAACGCTCCCTATTCTCCCAGTAATTGTAAATACCAAGTCATCCTTTTTTAATTGAGAACGTTTAAGCATTGTGTTATGAACGTCCTTGCTTATATATTTTACATCATCTAAAATTAACCCCTCATCAGATATATTTTGAACTCTTAAAAATGGTACCCCTGTATTCTTATCGGCATAGTAATTTTCTTCTACTTTTGGCGTTGCACCGCCAGAGATATCTACAATTAAATCACCGAGAGTGTATTTCTTATAGGAAATTTTATTGAGAGCATTCTCAAGAACACTAAATTTTCTTTGATAGAAGTATGCGTCTATTCGCCCTGTAATATCTTTAGCATCAATAGCAAAACATTCCATTTTTTAGCCTCTACAATTTATTCTCGTAACTCTGTTTTACCAGTCCCATAAGATAGGGAATTTCGGCTTCATCGGTCAGCTTGATAACGCTATCGCCAGTAGCCCAATGCCCTTTTTGCGAGCGGTCTTCAACAATGTTCTGGGGGTCTTTTAATTTCGCCTTCTCAATATCCAGATGGACTCTTAAAGCGCCTGCCTGCACCACAATCTCGCAGAAATTTCTTTCAAGGGCAAAGGCGATGTAATGTTTCTTGACCTTCTCCTCTATGCGCGAGTCTAACTCAAGGATTTTCTCCTTAAGTTTCATAACCAGATTTTTTATGTGGCTGCTTTTGCCACGCAGGTGGTCGTCATAGGAATATTCCTTAAAAACGATTTTCTTGGTTTTTGTTCGTTGCTTCTGTTTATCCTCTTTCGTAAGATTGATGCGTTCCACCAGTAAGCTGTCATTTTCGTAATACGTGTATTTCCATAATTCTATGTTGTCAGAAATCCTGTTCACCGCATATTTGTCATACTCGTTAAAATGCTGAGCGACTAAGATTAACCTCGGCTCATCCCAGTTAACTTTAACCTTCTGGCCGCATTTGTTATAAACCAGCATTTCAAAGTCGCCCTTGTGGTCAACGAGCCAGTCTAAATAAAAAAGCCCTTGATTGATGATATTGTCTTTTTCGCTTTCTTTATATTCAATAATCACCGGCGCATTATCCTCATCTATTCCCAGAGTATCAATCCTGCCGCCGTGAGTGGTCTCAAATTCCGAAGCAAGAAATCTTACGCCGAAGATAGTTGCGGTGTTCTGCTCAAAAAGGGTCTGTAACTCCTTTTCATTACGAAACCTTTTTATGGTCAATTTCTTTAGAGTATCGTTACTCACGCTAAATATGGCCATCGCCTTATCTCCTTTAGCAAATTTTTATTTATACTCCTTTGGGTTCTTCAAAAAATTCTGATATTCTTGGTAAATTTTCTCTAAATCATTGAGCGGGTCGGCTCTGCCGGTGGCGTCATAGCCGATATGTTCGGCAATTGCCATAAAAATCGGGTAATTCTCTAATCTCTCTTTTTCGCCTTTTCTGCGCAAAAACACCAAAGACGACTTGACTCCTGCGCCGTAATGGGTAAAGGCAAACTGCGGAAGCGATACCACCGCCAAAATCTGGCATTTCTCCATAATGAAATCTCTGACATACTGTAACGACGAATTAGTAAGTATCCCGTCCGGTAAAACTATGGCGATGCGGCCGGTCTTTGGTTTAACAAAGTTAACGCATCTTTCAATAAACATTATTTCGGTCTTCTGGTTGTCTTTATTTTTGCCAAGTTCGTATTTATCAAGGTAGTCTTTTTCCGTGGCTCTAACGGTTGCGCCAAACGGCGGATTGGTCAAGATAATGTCAAACTTATCCTGCATAAAACCCTTGTGGATGTCGTTTATTTCCTCAAAATCCCTTAATGAGTCGGTGCTGATAATGTTGGTATGGCCGTCATCATGGATAATCATATTCATCTTGCAGACGCGGGCAATCTGGTCGTTTATTTCTATGCCAAAGAGGTTGTTTTTGGCAAATTCGTGCCAGTGATTGTAGGCCTCGTGTTCGTCATAATTTTTCTCGGCAAATTCCCTGACTTTGTCCATTGTGTTTAAGAGAAAACCGCCGCTTCCGCAGGCAGGGTCTAAAATTAAATCGTCTTTATCGGGATTAAGCATATTGACGCAAAATCTAATAATTTCTCGGGGAGTAAAGAATTGGCCCATCTTGCCCTTAAAGAAATCCTCCATAAATTTCTCAAAGGCGATACCTTTAGTGTCTAAGTCAATTTTATTTATGGCAAGGCCCTGCAAGTGCTCCACCACATTATAAACAATCTTTGCCTCCAGCCGGATGTCCTCTTTGAAGACCTCGGCGTCCTGTTTTTTGGCTTTCTGGTATATTTTATTGATGCGGCTAAATACCTCCTCAGGCGTCTCGTGCGTGCCTATCTGGAATTGATAAACCTCACCCCGGGGAGTGTCTTTTTCGTCTTTTAATTTGCAGAAAAGAAGTTTTGAGACCTCGTCAAAGGCGGTTGTGGGCGCAAGCCGGCCGCCCTGCCAGACAGTATCATGGCACTTCTGCAGGGCGCTGATTAATTCATCTTTAGAAACCACCTTTAAATCCTTTTCGCCTTTTACAAAATTATATTTTGGGGTTCTGCCGTATTTCTTGGGGATATCGGAAATAACATTCTTTTCTCTTTCTTTGGGCTTAAAACCTGCGACATCAAAGGCGGTCTTGGTGGTTCCTGCGACTACGGAGGCAAGTTTAGCCCGCAGGCTGTTGGCGTTGCCAAAAACCTGCTCAATCGCCTGCTTATATTCGGCGTCGGTTATGCCGTCTTTTTTACACTCAACCACTAAATAGGGTTTCTTTAATTCATCATCCTCGTAGATGACAATGTCCGCCCGGTCTTGCGGCGTCCTACGGGGCACGACAACCTCCAAATCTATCCTCTTTAGCGGATAATCATAATCTAAAACCAGCTCCGTAAAGTAAGAGGCTCTAACCTTTTCTTCCGGATTTTTGAATCCGGCGGTAAATTCCCGCGCACAATGGTAGGCTATCTTTGCCTGGTCTTCTGTAAGAGAAATAATGCCTTTATCAATACCCCGCTTGAGGTTGCGCGTAAATATTGACTCCTGCGTTACGTTATTATTTTTTAATTTTTCCATATTAACCCCTTTTAAGGTTAGCCTTAATAAACAGCATTATGCCTTTTTTCTTCCCACTAACGCGTCTAAACTGACCCCGAAAGCGTCGGCTAACTTAAGCAGGGTTTTCAAAGTCGGATGTTCTGCCGCCCCCTGCTCAATTTTTGTTATTGCGTTAAAGGAAAGTCCTGCCTTCTCGGCTAGTTTCTGTTGAGTCCAGTTACGTTCTTTGCGCAGTTCTTTGAGTCTCTTGGCGAGCATAATTTTTCCTTGACTAAATAATAAAGTTTTAGTATTATACTTTTAGTGCTTACCTTGAAATACTGAATATTTAT
>JAMWCI010000103.1 GCA_023818655.1 Candidatus Omnitrophota bacterium | reverse complement strand
TCGCGCAAAGATACAGAATCCTGTTGGTCATTCCATATATTAATTGGCGCGGAGATCGCTCGGTTAGCACAGGTAAGCACAAGAGGTAGCCGCATCCCGGCGATATTAAAGATTACCTCCGCCATATAAAGCAATCCCTGGGAACTAGTAGCAGTATAAGAACGCACCCCGCACGCCACCCCACCTAAGACCGCCGATGCCGCGGAGTGTTCGCTTTCGACATTGATGAATTGCGCATTGAGTCGCCCGTTGGCAATCATCGTAGCAAGTTCTTCAACAATATGGGTCTGTGGTGTAATGGGATAAGCAGAGATTACGCCCGGTTTACAGAGACGCACTGCCTCAGCCACTGCCTGTGAGCCCTCAAGCAACTCTTTCACTTAGACTCTCCTTCTGATTCCTCATCAATCATCAAGATATCTTTTTTAGGACAGATAATCGCGCAAAGGCCGCAGCCCTTGCAATAGTTGTAATCCGGCAGAAGGGTGTTTTTCTCTTCGCCCATAATGCAGCCTTCTGGACAAATCAAAATGCACATCTTGCAGCCGATACAGTTCTTATGGAGATATTTAGGCTTTAATCTAACTCTCCACGAACCTGTTTTATCGCCTTTGCTCTTTATTGGTTTTACTGTTAACGGCCCAAACATAAATTTACCTCAAAATACCCTTCTCTATAAATTTAAAGCCCTCTCTAGCTGCCTCAATATTGCCTTCCTGAATCTTTCCGCTGAATCTCTCCTTGATAACCGTAACTAAAGTCTCCAGCTTTATTTCGCCGGTGGCTGCGGCAAAGGCTCCGAGGAGCACAGTATTGCCCAGCGGCCTGCCAATAGTCTTCAGCGCTATATCGTTTGCCGGAACAACAAATGCCTTTTGCGCAGGTTTAAGCTTAGGTAATTCCAGGTTATCCTTACCGTTGATTATAGCGCTGCCATTTTCTTTCAGACCGGAAAAACAGTTATAGCCGCGCATAAGGGTAGGGTCAACTACAATTATATAGTCCGGCTCATATATCTGACTGCGCAAGCGCACCGGTCTTTGGTTGACGCGGACAAAGGCATTCATCGGCGCGCCCATCCGCGCTGCTCCAAAATGCGGAAAGGCGTAAGGAAATTTGTCTTCCTTAAAGTAGGCGTAACCTAAAAGCGCTGCCGTAGTAATAGCTCCTTGACCAGCGCGCGCGTGTATACGTATCTCTTTCATCTTAATTTCTTATTGAAGGAAAGCTAAAAAAGTAACTTTTCTATAATAGTATCTCTTAACAAAATTGTCAAATAATTTTTTCGGGAAGTGCGTGCAAAATGAAATGATTTGTTGCACCTTAAAAGGCGACTATTTAAAAGAAAAAAGCCGCCTTACTGATTCTGGTGACCCATAACTTAAGAAAGAATAGTAACCTAATAAACGACTCCTGCATTAACCTTGATATTTTGTGTAATAATGTTCTTAAACTAAGGTGGCAAAACTATTGACCAATCTCTTTTTTTTGCGCTTGTCTGCAAAAGCATGCTTAGACTACTTACCTTTAACAATGCTAAACTCATACAGGTATTAAAAATACCTATCAGAGGGATAAGCGCTATACTTGTCAGGATTCCCGCAAGCCATCCGCCTAAAAGGTCAACAAAATACAGCAATCCGGATACCTCGCCTGCATTTTCCTTGCCCCGGAGATATATTTTACCTGCCAGGGGAAACTCTAGGCCTACAGGCAGACCTGCAATAAAGAACAAGAAGATAAAAATTAAATACGCCGATGAGCGCAGAAAAGCTACCCCTGACAATATAAATGCCAAGATAGCCGCAGATACCAGCGTAAATATTTCTACCCTGACAAGAGACCTCACAGGGTCTTTGATTTTCCCAACTCTTCTAGTAATATATATACTGCCGAAAGCAATCCCAGCCATAAAAATGCTCATCATTATCCCGAGATTATAATAAAGGCAGCCATAGAACACCTGAAAACTGAAGATAAGAATAAGATTCGCGCTCATCCCATAAAATCCTGTGCTTAGAACCGCATAGCTTACTCCCAGCCTAAGCGAAGAACGGCGAAGCAAAAAAATCAATAACAGCACCATATGTATCATCAATACAACTATAAGGATATGTTTAAATTGCAGGCTTTTCAGAAATATCAGAATATCAACAAAGCGGTTAGAAAACTGTTTGCTCCAGATAAGCAACATCTCAAATACAGCAAAAGGCGCAAGGTCTTGATTTATCTTTTTTGTAGCATCTTGCATGGCGCGCTTAAACCAAGATATCCGTTCTCCGCTTAATCTGTAATCAAGATAACCGGGAGTCAAAATATCGGCTTTTATCCCGCGTTCAATTAACCGTTTGGAAATTAAAGCGGCATTGGTATTATCAATTGCGCTGTCTATAGACGCCATAACTATATTGTAATCCCCTGAAATAACGCGCAGGTAAGGATAGACAGCCTTGACAGCGTTTATTATGGAGCCATTGAGGTCTTTTAATTCCCGACTCAAATACGTAGATGAACCCGGCAACCAGAAGGCAATAATCCCCTTCGGATTGATTATCTCTTTAAGCAAAGAAAAAAACTCTTTGGTAAAAAAACGGTTGGTGGATAATTCTGAAGGATGAGATATCCCGATAATGATTGCGTCGTATTTATTACGGGTAGTACGCACGAAAAACCTTCCATCTAAAGGAATAACCCTGAGCCGCTTATCTGAAAACTCGCTGGCAGTAAGTGACGAAGGATGCTCCTTAAGCATACGGATGAGCAAATGGTCTAATTCCGCATAATCAATTTTATTTAAAGGGTGTTTTATTGCCTCGTTGATTAAACCACCTGCCCCTGCGCCTATGATAAGAATATCCTTGGGATTTTCATGGAAAAGGAGCGCAAGATTTCCAAACTCCTGCGTAAAAGTTATATCCGGATATGGCGTGGTAATTATAGGCAGACCGTTATAGAAAAATGTGTTTTGCCCGTTTTCCTTTGTGACTGCGATGTTTCCATAGACAGAATTCCGGTAATCTACCAGATTATACTTCTTCCATTGCTGCCTCAAAGAAAACCAGTGGAGTCTATTGATTATACCTCCGGAGTATAAATAACAACCCATAATGACAACTGCAAGAATAGTAGCGTATTTTAGAATAACTTTATCCCTATTAAAGAAATACAAGCATACCGCAAAATTAGCTATCGCTATAAGCGTAGCTACTTGAAAAGAATTAAAATGCCGGGCAAAAATGTAGGTAAACAGTATGCCGCCGATAATAGAACCGACGGTCTCCCAAGAATAAATCTTTCCCAAGGAAAGCTCTTTTTCTCCTGCTCCAGAAGCACTGAGTTTACACAGGGAAGCGAATAGTCCGCCGTGGCAGAAGGCAGGCAAAAAGATGATTAAAAAAGAGGTATAAAAAATAGTGGATATCCCAAGTCCCTCTCCGTGAGGAACTGCTAAAAACAACTTAAAGATACGACAAAAATAAATCGCTACAGGCAGGATTAAAGAAAAAATTAACTGCAGCAGGATAAATAAATTTATCTTATCTCTTATTCTTTCAATAAGCTTTCCTATAAGTATGGCGCCAATGGCCTCTGAGATTATCCAGTTAGCCAGAATAATTCCGATGGTCAGTTCATTGCCGTATAGACTAATCAGTAACTCACGCAGGAGCATTACCTGCGCCACTATCCCGCTTAAGCCGATAACTGAAACCGATATAAGAAATATAAACTTATTGAATTTCATCCGGAATTTAATCCTAATTTCATAACCGCTACCGCCAGACCAAGCATAAACCAGAACAAAACTACCAATTGCAGCGAATAAAGATGGGTATCAAAAAATGCGTGCACCAGAAATGCCAAAATTCCGCATAAGAACCCTAAAAGCAGATAATCTTTACTTCTTTTAAAATGGCGCATCCCGATTTTAAAGAAATTGAATATAACGAAAAAAAAGGAAAATAGACCCAATAAACCTGTTTCTGCGGCCTTCTGAAGATAAGAATTATGAGAATATACTCCGCCACCTTCAAAGATTTTGTATTCAGGCGCAACTTTTGAGTAGGTATTTAATCCGCAACCAGTCAAGGGATATGCGCCGATTATTCGCAAAGATTCTTTCCAGAGCTTAAACCTAACCGGAATAGACCCCTCTCCTATCTTAAATATTGACTTTATACGACTATTTAAGGAAGCGCTTGTTTTATAATAAATATTGCCTATCGTCATAATTTTATTCTTCAAAGGCTGAGGTAAAATTAAAAATATAAGCAATATACTTACACCCTTCGCTAAAAATGTCAACTTAACTTTTGGGGTAAAGTCTTTAAAAATATACAAAACCGTTAGGAAGATAGCGACTATAAAACCTATCCATGCTCCGCGAGAAAAAGTTGCTGATAAACAAAGCAACAAAGATGTAATCAGTATTGACAACAAAATTTTTAGCGCCACACCTTTAATTATATTTTTTGCCAACAGGCCTAAGAATAACGGGATAATTATAATCAACCATCCTCCAAAGCCATTATTCGTAG
>JAMWCI010000025.1 GCA_023818655.1 Candidatus Omnitrophota bacterium | reverse complement strand
GAGAAATCAAATACGGTACTTTTGAAAAAAATTACAGATAAAACATAGTGGTAAAGCCCGGAGGAGGGGTTTTTTATTATATGATTCTTAAGAAGTTTTTTAAATTCCATATCTAACTATAACAAATTGACATCCATCACTAAGAAAACATTTTATTTACCCCTCGCCATACTTATCTGTCTTGCTGCGGGCTATGTATATGCCGAAGAATTTGTCGGTTCCTCTACCAACATAAACATATTCCTGAGGCCAAACCAGCGACTTACCATATCCAGATATACCAAAAACAATCAACACCATCAAAATACCTTAACTATACAAGCCGGAACTAACACAATCACTGACCCCTTACCCCCATATTCTCTATCCGGAGACTCATCAAGTGGCACAAGCGTCTATATCTATGACGCGATTGGAACCAACGGCCGTGCGCAAATCTACAATCAGACCTCAAGCGGCACTAATCCTGAAACCAAAACTATTTATTTTGAAGACGGAGCGGTTATTGACGGAAACGACCTTGTGGTTACAATAGAGATTTATCCTCCACCTACATACACTTTAACCACCTCTGTTTCTCCTTCAGCAGGGGGAAGCATCTCCTGGTCTCCTCAAGCAGCAAGCTATACTTCAGGAGACAGGGTATCCTTAACCGCCAGCCCTGCAAACGGATATAACTTTACCGGCTGGTCAGGCGATGTAAGTGGCACAAGTAACCCTATAAGCGTCTATATGAACTACAATAAAACAGTGACTGCCAATTTCGCCTTGCGCACATATACATTAACTACCTTTGTTTACCCGTCAGGAGTAGGAGCAGTGACTCCATCCGGCACCAATACCTATACAGCCGGAAGCACCGTTACACTTACCGCCACTGCGCAAGATACCCGTTACCGCTTTAAATTTTGGAACGGTTATTCTAACTCCACCCAAAACCCATTGAGTATAACTATGGATAGGAGCCGGGAGATTGAAGCGCGTTTTGACCGTTTTTATACCTTAACTATCAGTGTCAACCCTGAAGACAAAGGAACGGTTGCCAAGTCTCCGGATAAGCCATGGTATTGGGATAGAGAGACGGTGCAACTAATCCCTGTTCCTGCAAGCGGTTCTGGATATATCTTTAAGAATTGGAGCGGAGATTTAAGCGGCCAGGCAGCTCCGATAGCCATAACAATGGATTCCTCAAAGAATATTATCGCCAACTTTAGCCCTTCCTATACATTAAACCTGACTGACAATCTTAATGACCCCAACAAGGTCGTTGTGAGTAAGCATCCGGACAAATCAATCTATGTTGAAGGAGAAAGAGTGTATATAACTTTCAATATTGTTGATTCGGGATATGTGTTTACCGGCTGGAGCGGCGACCTGGTCTCCCGGCAGAACTCAGAGTATGTGGTTATGGACAGGGATAAGACTATCCAGGGAAACTTTGTGCTTCAGCCAAGATATAGCGTAAACGTTACCATTACCCCTACCTCGGCGGGATATGTAAGAAAGCTTCCTGACCAACCGCTATACGCTAAAGGACAATCGGTAGAACTGGAGGCAGTTGCCCATACCGGATATCAATTTGTCAAATGGACAGGGGACCTGTACGGAAAATCCAACCCTGTAAAGATTGAGACCTACGCCAACAGAAATATTACCGCAAGATTTGAGCGGTTAAAACACAGACTTACCCTGTCTCCTACTGGCGTTGATACCATCCAAGGAAAAGTCTCTTCTGAGCCTGCCGGACCGATACATGAATATGGCAGCACTGTGGTAGTATCCGCGGTTCCAAATGAAGACTATGAATTTTACAGCTGGAAAGGCGATGTCTCTGAGTCAGAACAGCGCTCTCCCCGCGTTAATGTGCTGATGGACAGAGATAAAAAGTTAACCGCCCTTTTTAAGCCCAAAAAGGAATCTGTGGAACTATACGTTATCCAAAACGATGCAGACTCCTTTGTTATCCCGGACAAAAATCTGAATTATCCAGAGGTAATATTCCTGATACCTGTAGCGGTGCAGAGACAGCCTGACGGCAACCTCACAATTTATAAACCAACCTCTGCCCCAGACAAACCCGTCAGTTTTATCCTGAACATACCGCAAATGTACATAGAAAAAATGAAAATTGTTATAGAAAAACTATCTGGTGTCACCCTTACATCGCTATCAAATTTAATCGCTGACAATACCCCGCCTTATGAGATATCTTTATTTAAGGCAGGGGTTACAGGATTAAAAGACGAGATGGAGAGGATAAAACAGAGATTGATATCTGGTCTTGCCAATAACCCTGCAGAAGAAACTCGTTTTGAGGTTAGCCAGAAGGGCTACGATGTTTACGCCATTATCTACTGGTCTTGCGAACAAGGAACTACGCTTCCTCTCAAGATAAAAAAAGACCCCAGTAGCTCTATCGTGAATAAAGTTAGTAGCTACGGACATTACACCGCCAGTATTAATCAATTTAGCTTTGTCAGACATAATATTGAGCGTTCGAGTAAAGAGGAAAACAAATTCCAGGGGAATCCGGGAAAATTAGTGGTAAAAGAGATAGATAAAAACCGGGCAGAAGATGAGCGCACCTACACTTTAGACAATATCATTAGATTCAAGGCAGAGACAGCCAACAGCAATACAAAACCGCAAGATAATAAAGTGCCTGATTGGCTTGAGGTAGCGGTAGCGGATATCTATAATAACCCTGCGGATGAAGTAGAAAGAGAAGTATTCGCCCATGTCTGGCATATTGATGTTAAACCAATACCTATTCAATATAGTGCGATGTATATTGAGCGCACAAGAACAGTGATATTTAAAGCAAGTGATACATTATATAATCTCACGAGATTTAATAAGAGTAATAATAATATAAATATCTATGGTTTTGTGTTTCGTCAATGGAGAGATGGATTAATAAGACACGAAGCCTTTCACGGCTACCACAGCGTATTGAATTTTTCTCCCAATTATCCTCGCCTCAAAAACGTGTTTGATAATGACTGCGATATGACTTATGTAAGTCGTAACCCTGTTGGAGTCCTGCCGCCAAATGAAGTATTAAATCCCCTCTTGACATTCTCATATGACCATAAGAGCAGAGGATTTTTAAATAGGCGATCGATTAAAACTAACTATTATAACGCTCAGGAATTACTACAGTGGTATAATAATAAATTTACCATCGGTTCAGGTGACTTTGCACATAAGTGTCCATTGGCATATTTCGTCATACCTCTACCGCTTACTGCAGGACAGATTGACCAGCTGTGTGATGGTATTTTAGACATAGAAGTATCTCTTCCGGGCCTGCCTTCGGATTTTCCAATATTGCACCCCGAGTTACATTCACTGGTCCATTTGTCTATTATGGATGTGGTCCTGTATAAGCCTGCTAGTGACAGAAGGAATGAGTTCTATTTTAGTCTCAACCAACACAAACTATGCGCAATTAAGTCTACCTCAATAAAAAGCGCTGAAGGAGCATATGGTTATTATTACAGGGGAGAGCATACCTTGAAAATATCCGGCAACGGAAGATTGCCTATTCTTGCAAGTTATCGTAATGAGTTAAAAAATGGCACAATAAAGATTTATCTTTGTTTGGCAATCCATATTATACCGGACCCGTATGAATATGAATTCTATGAGTACGATGCCAGTTATTTTGCTATTGGCTTAAGAAGGTAGAAAATATGAAAAAAATTATTATCGCGATGCTTAGTCTGATATTTTGCCTGGCAATAGGAGGAAGCGCCTTTTTCTGCCTTGCCACTACTATCTCCCTTGACACCGATGACCCGGAGGAGGCGGCGATAATTCTAAATATCCGCCAGAGCGCCAATGAGAATGAGCTCTGCGGATATCTGACGCATAACTCCTCCCGCATTCGCATTGAGGCAGCGCGCAGACTGGGAGATGTAGGAAGTATGTTTGCCATAAACAGGGCGGCGGTTTCCCTGCTTCAGTTGAGCAATTCTGATCCTGAGCAAGAGGTGCGCGATGAGGCGGACTTTTCCATATGGAAGATTCGCTATCGTCTTGCCCTTGCCACGAACAATGTCCTTGCAATAAACGCGGCGCTCCTCCAAACCTTAGGTCAAGACCTGCTTGCGGATGAGCCCAAGCGTCCGCTGGCTGCCCGAATATGGGCACTGGAGTTACTTGCGGATATGGGCTCGCCAGACGCCTTAATCCGCATAGAAAAGGTTCTTGCCGCGGAGACGCTCTGGCCACCGTATATTTTACGTCTAAAACAGATATGCGAGGAAGCCCAAAAGATAATCGCCTTCATAAATCCCAACAAAGCGCGCGTAACCGAGCTGACTATCAGCGAGGAGTTGATTGAACAGGCCTTGATTGATAGCGAGCTGTGCATCCGCAAGTGGGGCGTGCGTAGCCTTATTAAGCGCAATCCCCCGGATTTAATTGAGCGTCTGAATGAGCTTGCGGATAAAACCCGCAATGATTCCGAAGATGATTTTTCCAGCTATATAGACTCTATGGTAAAGGAGATTGAAGAGAGAAAACAAAAGGAATCGCTTCTGCCGATTGAATTTATCTCTCCTAGTGACGGCGCCACAGTAGAGACAAAGATAGCCGTGGTGATGGGGTTTAGCTTTGGCAAATTATTTGTAGACCATGTGCCGTTACAATTCGGACTCAACACCTTCACCAAGAATGTTACCGGCCCTGACGGCCGCAATTATTCGGCAACCTTACGTCTAAACTATAATAATCACCCTCCTGTCCTGACGCCTATCGGCAATAAAAACGTCTCCACAGGCAGCCGGCTAGCCTTTATCGTCAACGCCACAGATATGGAGGGAAGGGATGATTTGATTTATTACGCGGACGAACTGCCTGAAGGCGCGCAGTTTGACACCGCCACGAGAGCATTTGTCTGGACGCCCTCAACAGCCGGCAATTATAGCGTCCTCTTTGGAGTAGTTGACCATGCTGGAGAAATCGATGAGGAGCGCATCAATATTACGGTAAATCCATCTTCTCCTGCAGCGCCAGACCAACTTGAGGCAACCATTGAGGCAACTAACCAGATTAATTTGAGCTGGAGGGACAACTCAAGCAATGAAACTGGTTTTATACTAGAGCGCAAAACCTCAGGAGGCAACTGGTCAACCCTGACCACAGTGCCCCTTCCCGCAAACGCTACCTTATACAGCGATAATACGGTTTCCGTAAATAATACCTATACATATCGCGTTCAAGCAGTAAATCAGTGGGTTGCATCTGCCTATTCTAATGAGGTAACCAAGAGTATCATTGTGCCGACAGCGCCAAACAATTTAACTGTTGTTTCTGCCAGCGGTAATCAAGTTTACCTCAGTTGGAATGACACTTCTACAGATGAAACCGGATTTAAAATAATGCGCAGAACCGGTAACAACGGCCCATGGAGCCAAATCGGCAGTGCTCCTGCCAATACCACAACTTACATAGATGATAGTATCAGTTATGATACCGTGTATTACTATGTAATCCAAGCAGCCTACGAAGGTATTTCTTCAGCAAATTCCAATGAGGTCTACGTCGTAATTTTTAACAGGGCTCCGATAGCAAGCCATGCCACGCCTATAGCAGCAAACCAAATCAAAGTTGAATGGCTAGACACAACTGCCAGCGAGACCAACTTTGTCATTGAACGTAAGACCGGCTCAAGCGGAACATATACAGAGCTCTTCCGTACAAGCGCCAATACAATCTACTATTTTGACACGAATATATCCTTAGGCAATGTCTATTTCTACCGCATAAAGGCTATCAATGGTCCGTATGTCTCAGGGTATTCTCAAGAAATGACGGCTCATTGCATTCTACCAGCGGCTCCAAGCGGATTAAGCGCTAATTTAGTCTCTGCTACGCAGGTTGATTTGTATTGGGAGTGGTCTTCTTCTGCCCCGAATCTAACCAGCTTTAAGCTGGAAAGAAAGGTTTCCTCTGCAGGAACCTGGAGCGAAATCGCCACCATATCTAGTTCTGACCGTCTCTACCATGACAGCGGCCCTGCCAGCAATACCACTTACCATTACCGCATTAAAGCGGTGAATGTCTTGGGAAGCTCTCCTTACTCCAATGAAGCAACCATAACAATCTCTCCTCCCAGCGCGCCAAGCGGGCTTACTGCTACAGCCGCCTCAACAACGCAAGTAACCCTGCGGTGGGCTGATAACTCCAATAACGAATCCGGATTTACACTTGAACGCAAGGAGCCAGGAGGGACATATGCTGCGCGCATTAGTTTATCCCCTAATGTAACGGTTTTCAACGATACTGCCGCAGCAGACAAAAAATATTATTACCGCATCAAGGCAACAAATCCTGTAGGCGATTCGGCTTATTCCGCTGAAGCAGAGGTAAGCACATTTACCCCTGCCGCGCCTACTAACCTGAATGCCTTGCTTATCAGCTTATCTCCTCCGGTGGTGAAATTAACCTGGGCGGACAACGCAAACAATGAAAAGGGATTCCGCATTCAGCGCAAAGAAGGGATAGCGTCACAGCCAGGCATATTTGTGGATATTGCGGTAGTTGGTCAGAACGTGACTGAATATACTGACCAAGGCGGCAGCCTCAATCAAAATAAATACTATACCTATCAGGTGCAGGCAATAAACGATGATATAACCTCTGCTCCTATAAGTATAATAGTCTGCACCCTAACCAATGTGGTGCCTAAAAACCTTACTACATATGTAGCCTCTGTTAGCCAGATTAATCTAAGCTGGACGTGCAACCTGGACATAGAAACCGGCTTTTCTATTGAGCGAAAAGTCGGCAGTCAAGGAATATGGAGAGAAGTGGCTCAGCTGCCAACTGATGCCACTTCATACGCGGATACAAACTTGACGGTAAATACGGTGTATTACTATCGCGTTCGGCCATTACGCACAGGGATAATTATAGGGTATTCCAATGAGGTAGCAGGAGTAACAGCTACGCCTGACACCGGAAATGTTCTCTTGGCAGCCTATACGGATAATGAGACTTATATCAACCTGAGTTGGCTAAATTTGAACTCGCTATTTGGTAGTATTGCCGGAGGCCTTTTGCCAGGAGCATCTGTCTGGTTTAAGGTTGAGCGCAGTGTTAATAGGGTGATTTATTCCGAGATTGCGACTGTGCAGGCAAGTACGAATTCCTATAGAGACGATACAGGATTATCTGCCAATACTACATATTATTACAGGATACGTGCAGTAAACGGAGCGTTGCAATCACCTACCTACTCCAATGTAGCTATCGCCTCAACAGCTATTCCTCTGGCTCCTTCGGGTTTAACCACAACAGCGATTTCTGCCTCGCGTATAACTCTTAACTGGGTGGATAACTCCAATAATGAGACCGGATTCAGGATTGAACGGGCGGTTATGTCCAACGACTCCCTTAGCGAGTATCAGATTATCGCTACCACCGCTGCTAACGTGCGTAGCTATACCAACGTTGGTCTTAACAGCAAGACCACATATTATTACCGGGTGCGGGCAGTGCGTTACGGCAGTTACTCCGACTACGTTGAAATCTCTGTTACCACGCCTTGATTCTAACCAACGCGACAAAAAATAAAGATACCAAAGAAAAGTATATGTAAATGATGGCTCCTTTTCTTAATCTAAAAACCCAAGGATGATTGTCTATAAGGAATATTAAATATATAGAAACGGTATTGGCAAGTTATGCGATTATACGTAGTACATCTTTGATAGACTGACCTTTAAATATTCCTGCCTTTTTCGCCGGAGTAGTACAGGCATAAACTCTTGCCTGCAATGCCTCTTCTATAGTGGAGACCCCGGTTATCTTGACGGCGACATCCTTAAACTTTTCTGCTGTCTTAAGATTAAGATATCCGCACATCACATAACCGCGGCTGCCCCAAAGTAAAATAAAATTATGGCGCAACAGTCTTATGGCGATGGCCTTTACAACTTTGTCGCCTATCCTTATCTTTTTATATTTCGGCATCAAAGATTATCCTTATTAATCCGGGAATTTATGTTGAGCAAGATATCTGAAAGCGTTTAACGCTGCCTTTGAGCCTTCTCCAGCAGCAATGACAATCTGTTTTTCCGGGACATCCGTTACATCGCCGGCAGCAAAGATACCGGCAATATTCGTCTCATTACGAGAGTTTATCCTGATTTCGCCAATCTCATTTTTTTCTATCTCGGAGGCAAATTCCGAATTAGGCACAAGGCCTATCTCTACAAAAACGCCTTCTACAGCAAGAAATTCCTCTTTGTCATTCCGCATAATCTTAAGGCCGGAAACGAACTTATCGCCCAATATGGCGGTAACCCGCGTATTATTTAGCACAGTAATTATTTTACTCGCCATGACCTTCTCCTGCATAATGGCATCTCCTCCCAAATAGGAACCGATATTGATGAGATAAACTTTGCGGGCGATATGCCTAAGCTGCAAGGCCGCATCCAAAGCGGAATTTCCGCCTCCGATAACCGCCACTTCTTTCCCGCTAAAAAGAGGGGCATCACAGGTAGCGCAATAGGTAAGCCCCCTGTTCTTAAACTCTTTCTCACCCGCAACCGCCAACTCTCTCGACCTTTTTCCCGAGGCAATAATGGCACTATATGCCGCATATTTTCCCTTTTTGGTCTCCACTATCACCCTATCCTGTGCCTTGCATATTCTCACCACCGGCTCATTTTCCTTAACCTCAATATTATATTTACGCATATGCTCTTCGAATTTAGCGGCGAGCTCCGGTCCGGTGATGAATTGATACCCGGTATAATTCTCTACGCCGCCGCTTAACGCAGTCTGGCCGCCGATATCCACAGTAATCACCATAAACTTCATCCTTTTACGCGCGGCGTATACCGCGGCGGTAATCCCTGCAGGACCGGCTCCGATAATAATCAGTTCATACATAACTACAACCCTAGCGCCTGCCGGATACGTTCTTTATCAAAACCGACAATAATCTCGCCTTCAATATCCAATACCGGCACACCCATCTGCCCGCTTTTCTGAATCATCTCCTCTGCCGCTAATTGGTTGGTAGAAACATCCGCATCCTCAAAGGCAATACCGTTGTCTTTAAGAAACTGTTTGGTGCGGATACACCAGGGACAGGTAGGTGTACTGTAAACCTTTACGCTCTTAACCATACGTATACTCCTTCTTTATAACATATTTTTTAACTCTGTCAGTTTAAGCAAATGCCCTTCCTCCTGTTTAATCAACAGCTCCACTACCTTAATATCATTCTGGGGCACTGCCCTTTTCATCCCTTCGTAGAAAATAATAGAGTCCTTTTCAAAACCAATGCCTTTCTCCACCGCTTCCTTATCGCTCTTTATAGCCCTGGCTGTCTCCAGCCCTTTTTCCTTCTGGGTAAACACATATCCTCCTGCCAAGGCGTTCATATAGGCAAAATATTCTCCCGGATAAGATTCTGCCGGCTCATAATTTTCTACGGTTTTTAAAATATTTTTAAACACCTCAATATGCTTCTCTTCTTCGCCTACCAAAAATGCAAAGATGCCTCGCGCCTTATCATTCTTGGTTTGTTTTACCAGTTGATTATAGAAATCACGTCCGTTCTTTTCAATCTGTATGCCCAGTTCCACTATCTCGCTTCCAGAAAATATATTCGCCATATCCTTCGCTCCTTTGTGTTTATTTTAAATGATGGGGGGTAAGGTCTATCAAATCCTCCACCTCCATAACAATAATATACTCTGGTTGCGGCAAAAGCGCCTCAGGATGACCGGGGTGACCTTTTTCTTCGCGGATATTCTTTAACATCCTTTGGGTGAGTCTGCTAGTAATCCTATCTTCCCATGCCTTGATGAGTTCTGTCTTAAGTTCATCATGCGTTAATATCCTAGCTTTACCTTTCAGACTATATCCGACGAACTTGTGTTCATTAACCGCAGTGATGCTCATACAGGGGTTTTTTTGCAAGTTCTCATAAGTTTTACCTTTATACAGGTCAAAAAGGAAAATCTCTCCGCTACGTTTTATCTGCACAATCCCCTTGCAGGCGTTGTGAGGGAACCCATTCTTATCAATACTAGAAACAATAACACATCCCTGTTCCTGCAAAAAATTCACAATGTTATCCGGTATCCTTTTCATAATTTGCCTGCTATCTTCTTGGCAAAACTAACGCCGAAATCAAAACACCGCTTAAATTCATCCTCGTCAGGCAGATATTTTACGGCAATACCAGGAGAAAATATCTCCATCCCCGCCTCTTTTATTATCTCTTCTATTTCCTTGACTGCGCCGCCTGCCCAGCCATAAGAACCAAAAGTGCCGGCAATCCTATTTTTAGGCATAAGTCCCTTCACAAACTGCAGAAAACCTGCGATTGTCGGCAACATTCCATTATCGTGGGTAGAAGAGCCAAAAAGAAAACCCTCGGCATCCAGCATTTCCTTCACAATCTCTGTGCGGTCGGTAGTGGCGACATCAAAAAGCTTGGCGCTGACGCCTGCGCTGGTTATTCCCTCTATGATTTTACGCGCCATCTTTTCAGTCGCCTGCCACATCGTCTCATAGACTACCACTGCCCTTTTTTTAGTTTCGTTCTTTGCCCAATTAAGATAAGCATCTATTATCTTTTGGGGCTGACTCCTCCAGATAATACCGTGGCTAGGGGCGATAATCTTTATGGGGATATTCATCTTTTGTATCTCTTCAATCTTCTTCAGGATGATAGCCCCCAGCGGCCAAAGAATATTCGCATAGTATTTGGCTGCCTCATCCATAAGTTCGCACTCATCAACCTCGTCATCAAAACGCTCGGTTGTGGCATAGTGCTGGCCAAAGGCGTCGTTGGGCATAAGGAGCGCCTCTTCCGGACAATAAGTAAACATACTATCCGGCCAGTGAATCATCGGCGCCTCAATAAAGGTAAGTGTTCTTTTTCCCAGAGTTATCTTATCTCCTGTCTTAACCACCTCAAAATTCATCTTGGCGTAGTAATTTCTGTGCAATCCGTCTTTGCACTTGGCAGTGCCCAGCACCTTTGCTCTGGGGCATAAATTCAAGAGCGCCGGGAGCGCTCCTGAGTGGTCTGTCTCAACATGATTGGCGATTATATAATCTATCCTCTCGGGATTGATTATCTCTTTTATATTTGTGATTAGCTCATCGGCAAAATACCCCATGACGGTATCCACTAGGGCAATCTTTTCATCCACAATCAGATAAGCATTATAGGTAGAGCCTCTCTTGGTACTATAGGTATGCCCATGGAATTCGCGCACATTCCAGTCTAACACCCCTACAGAATAAATATTGTCTAACACCTTAATAACCGACATCATCCTCTCCTTGTTTAACTTCTCTATTTGCTTCTACTGTCTATCGCTTCTAATATCCTTTAAAATTCTCCGTAACAACACGCCCACTCTCTACACCTAGCTGTTTAACCAAGATATCCTGCATCGTCTTTACCATAGCCGGCGGGCCGCAAAGATAGAATTTTCTTTCGGCGTAATCAGCAACCTCTTCTTTAATAGTCATAAGGTCTATCCATCCTTCCCGACAAAAAAAGCCAAGCTTTCTTTCGCAGAGGACATGAACCACCCTCAATCGGCTAAATACCTTTTGCATCAAGTCAAAATCTTCTTTAAAGACGATATCTTCGGCGCTGCGATTGCCGTATAATAAAATCATATCTATATCCAAGTTGGTATCCACTGCATATTTACAGATACTTCTTATGGGCGTAATGCCTATGCCACCGGAAATAAAAGCAATCTTTCTTGTCTCATTATCCAAAACAAAATTCCCAAACGGATACTCTATTTTTACTCTATCCCCAGCTACTAAAGTATCAAGCAACCGTGAAAAACTGCTCTGGGTCAACTTCTTGGTGAATTCAATATAATCCTTCTCTGTAGGCGAACTGGAGATGGAAAGATATCTCTTAAATTCATCTCCTTCCTTTAACCACACCCTTAAAAACTGACCTGCCAGAAAATCCCTGCGTCTTGCGACATCCAGACGAAAGCTTTTCACCGCGCAAGTCCGCTGGATTACCTCCTTTATCTTTGCCTCCGTTACCTCAGCCATAATTTAGCTTAATTTTTTTATAATCTCCCTGCAGAAGGCAGGCAGGTCGTAGGGATTACGCGAGGTAATCAGATTATCGTCAACTACCACTTCCTTATCCAGATATTTTGCGCCGGCGTTCATTACATCATCTCTGATGGCAGAAAAACAGGTGACTTTTTTATCTTTTAATATGCCTGCAGAAATCAGAACCCAGCCGCCATGACATATAGCGGCAACAATCTTTCCCTTCTTATACATAAGGCTTACAAAATTGTTCACCGCCGCATTCCTTCTTAAGAAATCCGGAGCCCATCCACCAGGTATAATCACTGCGTCAAAATCATCTATATTGGCTTTCTGGATGGAGAGTTCTTCCTGAGCCGGGTAACCCTCTTTGCTCTTATATTCTTTCTTTCCGGTTCCAACCAATAATGCTTGAAAACCTGCCTCGCGCAGCCGCAGGTAAGGATACCACACCTCCAAAACCTGATATTGTTCTTCCACTAAAACCGCTATTCTTTTCATAGATGAGTTAATTTACCTTCTCAAACATATCTTTTTCTACTCCGCATTCAGGACAGCGCCAGTCTTCTGGAAGAGCTTCAAAAGACGTGCCGGCCGGGATATTCTGAGTAGAATCTCCTGTTGCAGGGTCGTAGATGTATCCACAGACAGTGCACCGATATTTACTCATCTCTTTCTCCTTGTCAGTCCAATTTAAACTTTATAATTATTTATCAATACGGGGGGCAGTTAGCCTGCCCAAAAAAAATCTACACTTATTTCTTTTTCTTGGCCTTTTTCTTGGCCTTTTTCTTTGGTCCGCAAACCCCACAACCCATACCCAACCTCCTTCTTATGGTTAAATTGACTCACCTCTTTCTACTCTTGGCTGTTTTTGTTTCGGTTTTCTTCTTCATAGGGGTCCCGCAGCATAATATCGCGCTGTCGGATATTCCGCAACAACCTATTATAACCTCTCTGCCACAAGGAACACAAACGAGTTTATCACCTTTATTAAACTTGGTCATAACCTGCCTCCTTTGCGTGGTTAACCCGTGTATATAATTATACACCTATTCTGCAGAAAATAAATTTTATTTATTTAATATCTCCTCCAGGTCTTTTTCAGGGGTAGTAATCAGTTTTAAATCAAAACGTTCCTGAAGCGCCCTGAGAACGTTGGGCGTAACAAACGCCGGCAAAGACGGTCCTATACGTATCCCTTTTATTCCTAAATACAACAGGGTAAGCAGGATAGCCACCGCCTTTTGTTCAAACCAGGAAAGCACTAAAGAAAGCGGCAGTTCATTCACGCTGCAATTAAACGCCTTAGCCAGAGCTAAAGCCACCTGTATTGCCGAATAAGCGTTATTACATTGACCAACATCTATTAAGCGCGGTATACCGTCTATTTCTCCGAAATCAATTTTATTGAAACGGTATTTCCCGCAGGCAAGGGTCAATATCAGGCAATCAGAGGGAACCATTTCGGCAAATTCCGTATAATAATTTCTTCCGGGCTTTGCCCCGTCACATCCGCCAATCAGAAAGAAATGCCGGATTTTACCCGCCTTTACCGCCGCAACAATCTTATCTGCGATACCAAGGATTGCAGTATGATGAAATCCGGTCATAATTTTCTTCCCGGCGATATCCGGCAGGGGCGGCAAGGATTTAGCTTTCTCTATCAAAGGGGAAAAATCCCGGTTAGTTAGATGCCTTGCGCCCGGGATACCAGTTATACCGGTAGTGAAGATGCGTTCAAGGTAAGTATTAGCGGGTGGAATTAAAACACAATTCGTCGTCGCCAATATCGCTCCGCTAAAGGCATTAAATTCTTTCTTTTGCTCCTGCCAGGCGCCACCATAATTTCCACTTAGATGTTTAAATCTCCTTAACTCTGGATAGGCGTGCGCCGGAAGCATCTCGCTATGGGTATAAACATTTATGCCTTTGCCTTCGGTTTGCTTAAGCACTTCGTATATATCTAGCAGGTCGTGTCCGGTAACCAGAATACCCGGGCCAGACCTTGTCCCGGTATCTACTGCCGTAGGAATGGGGTTTCCGAAGGTTTCGGTATGCGCCTTATCCAGAAGCTCCATCACCTTTAGGTTTATATAACCGCAGCGCAAAACCATATCCAGATGCTGGTCCAAATCAAAACTGACATTGGTCACTGTCTTAAAAAGCGCCTCATGCATAAATCCGTCTATCTCCTCGTCTCTTGCCTCCAATTCCCGCGCATGATACGCATAAGCGGCTACGCCTTTTAGCCCAAAGAGAAGAATATCCTGCAGGCTCTGGATATCTTCGTTCTTGCCGCAAGAGCCTATTTTTACGCAACCGCTTCCCGCTATTGTCTGTTCACATTGATAACAAAACATACATTTCCCTCCTTCTTTTCTTAAGTTTTAGTTTTGAACCCTTGGCCTAAATTTCTATAATTTCTTCTTCCGCCATATTATCTCCCTATCTGTAAACTGGCTATGGAGATTGGCTTTAACTGCGCAACAAGATATTTTTCAATATCGGAGATTTTCTTCTTTAAGGTGCAGGTGTAGATATTAGGACAGGTCTTCTTTTTCAATAAGCACTCATTTAAGAAAAACTCTCCCTGAAATATCTTCATCAAATCCAGAATAAATATCTTTTCCGCAGGCAAGGATAGAGAAAAACCTCCGTTCTTCCCCTTGCAGGCCTCTAAGATACCTTCTTTGTGCAAGCGCTGAAAGATTTTCCTTAAAAAAGGCCTGGGGATTTTAAGGACCTTGACTAGTTCTGTAACGGAAAACCTTTTTTGTTTTTGTTTGGCGATATAGCACAACGTCCTAATTGCATAATCCGTATCTCTGGTAATTAGTTTCACCTCATCCACCTCTTTTCTACTTTAATTATCAATACAATGATATATCTTAGAAAAGGATACCATAATAGTATCATTTGTCAAGAAAAAATTTTTGTGCCATGAAAACCAAATATAAAAATTTACGAGGTAAAATTTTCTTGCAATTTCTTAAAAAATTGTCATAATTAACATAATAATGAATAAAATCCTAATCATCCTGTTAATCTTTGTGTTATCTCTGCCGGCGGCACAGGGTGTAGGCGAGAGCTATCCGCATAAAAAACCTTTTTCCGCTATAGAGCTACTGACGGGTTTTAGTTCGGGCTGGCTCAAAGAAAAAGGCCATTACCAGCTTACGCCGATACTGGTAGCTTTTGATTTTGACCTTAAGCCTTTATTGCAAAAGATTAACTTAACTCCGAAGTCGGCAGTACAATTTCAATTAGAACCCTTCCTTTCCTACGCGTACAATCCCAATTCCAACATAGAGACAGGCGCTTCTTTCCTGCTGAAAATTGGGATTCTGCCTGAAACCTCTAGATTACAGACTTACTTTAAAGGCGGCGTGGGTTTGGTTTATATGACGCTGCATACGCGGGAACAGTCTACGCAGTTTAACTTTAGCGAACAGGCAGGGGTAGGTATAGAGTATCTCTTTTGCAAAAACACCGCTTTCATTATTGAAGGACGCTTCCGTCATATGTCCAATTCCAGCATTAAAAGACCAAATCACGGAATCAACACTTATTTTATCCTTACCGGCATAGCTTACCGGTTTTAACCCTTCCGCAATCTCTTTATTAATTCCTGCGCTACCTTCTTTCCGGAAAGTAGCATCCCTCCAAATATCGGCCCCATACGCGGAGCCCCGAATACGGCATTAGCGCACATACCGCAAACATATAATCCGCTACAGACCTCTTTGGAATTCCTTACAATAGTCTCCTCCCCTGCCTCAGCCCACATAGAGCGTTCACCCATAATCCTGCCACTCTTAGTCTTGAGCTTTAATCCTGATTTTCTTTCCGCTATACGGACTACTTCTGCGGCATGGCCTGTGGCATCCACCACAAATTTTGCCTTCATAGTCACCGGGTCAACATGCAGATTCGCTATCTCTACTGCGCTCCAGTTTATAACCAAACCGCATATGCGCCCCCGACGCACCATTACATCTTCTGCGCTTAAAAGATTAAAAATCTTTGCCCCTGCCTGCACGGTCTTGGCGCATATGGAAGAGACAGACTCTATGGAATCCGCCAAGTAATAGTCGCTTTCGTAATGCCTTAAGGTTACCCCGAACTCTTCAAGAATTTTCTTGACCTTCTCCTGCACGACTATTTCATTAAACATAATGCCGCCGCCCCACATCCCGCCGCCTACTGAGAGCTTGCGCTCAAAGATAACCACCTTTAGACCTGCCCGGACTAAGTAATAAGCGCAGACCATACCCGCAGGCCCTGCGCCTACAATCGCCACATCCACATCCAGAGCACTACGAAGTTTTTTGTTATAACTTTCTATTATCGCTTGGGAAATCTTGATATCGTCCAATGACATAATTTATCCCTCCATATCTTTTAAGGTTAATTTCTTTGCGCCTCTATCCAACATAGTCTTTATTGCCTTATCCACATCAGCCGGCTTCAGGTTTACACCCTTAATCGCATCCATCAGGAGCCTGACTTTAAAACCCAACCTCAACGCATCCAATGCGGTAAACTTTACGCAATAATCCGTGGCTAACCCAGCAATATACAATTCATTCACACCGTGGAAACGCAGCAGTTTCAACAGGGATATACCTCTTATATCTTCGGCATGAAAAGCGGAATAACTGTCTTTTTCAGGATCCATACCTTTATACAATAGTATCGCCTGTTTCGGTAATCTTAATTTGGGATGAAACTGGGCGCCGAATGAATTCTGAATGCAATGGACAGGCCAGACCCCTCCAAAATCTTTAAAATGTTTTGTTCTTGGCGGGTGCCAATCGCGCGTGGCAAAAATGGGTAACCCCTGTTTAAAAAATATCTTTATATACTTTAGCTCTTGCTATTCGGGTAAAAGTTCTTTCGATTTATTTTTGTTTTCATCGTTGTGGATCTATTTTTATGGATGGATGTAGATATCAATGATGATTATATTTTTGCTATGTTTTGTATTAAT
>JAMWCI010000102.1 GCA_023818655.1 Candidatus Omnitrophota bacterium | reverse complement strand
GGTTTTCTCTCTTTCATAAAATATAATATCCTCTCAAACTGCAATACCTTTTTAAAACCATGTTTAAACAACAATTCCTCTACGCATATCTTTTTATCTTCTGAATGGTACTCTAAGACAATTTTTGAAATTAAAGAAAGGGCCAACCCTTCTCCTCCCTTAAGAATATTGTCTTCGGCAAATTCCGCATCCAATTTCAATAAGTCTATGGTTTGAATAGCGTAACGGTTCACAAACGTATCTAATGTAATTGCGCTTACTGCACACCCCTTTCTTTGGAAATTCGCACGTGTTTGCGGAAAGTATTTATAGACGTCAAAAAAAAGTTGGCAATCACTATCCCAAAAGGCAAGCGGAATAATCTTCACAGAACCTGAGACTTTATTAAGAACGATGTTTCTCTCTAAACGTTTACGAATCACAGGGACAGGCTCAACGGCGAAAATTTTTGCGGCAGGATTATTATATGCGGCATATACAGAGTAAATTCCCACGTTTGCGCCTATATCAACTATAATAGTATTCTCGCATGGCGAAAAACCAGGGGCACGCTCATATACCTTTCGTAAAAATATGTCGTCAAATATAACTATCTCTATGCCGCAAGAAAAAACAAACTTCGCCTCTCTGAATTGCAGCAGCACAGACGGACAGGAGATTCGTGAAATATAGAATGCCTTTAATATCCAGAATAGGATAAATTTAAATTTATTTAAACCAACCGCATTTGCAACTAAGCCGCTCGTAAAAGGATATAAAAAAAATTCTCTAAATTTTGCAGTAATCCATGACAACATCAAACCGTCACCTTTAGGCTTAATTTTCATTTGATAAAAAGCCAGGCTACAGTTCTATCATAACCGTATATCTGACTGCATCGGTTGCAAGGAACGCAATTTCCGCAATCCATTCTGCACATAGCCATTCTGCGCGCCATAGCTTTCTGGTTATTGTAATTGGTATATAGACTTTCATCTTGGATGTTTCCTATACTAGCGATATTATCATAGTCCCAATGACATAACCCTATATCACCATTCCAGTAAACCACCAGATAATAAAAAGGCTGCAAACAGAATCCTACTTGTCGTTTCGTGAGAATAGATGTCCTTTCTGATAATCCCGCATCCAAAAAGGCGTTCATCGGTTTAATGGAAACTTGATCGGCTTTTTCCTTCCATAAAGTTTTATATTGTTTTATTTCACGCCTATTTCTGCTGGATACCACCATCTGCATAATTGCCTTTAGGCGGCGCGGTTGCCGTTTTTTAAGTTCAAAAAAATTATTGAGATTATCCACCGTGGTCTTGTATGATAAACCTTGTCGTATCTGTTCGTAGGTAGTGCTCTGGGTACTATCAACGCTAAAGATAATCTCGCTAAGAGGTGATTCCAAAATCATTTTACTTATCTTGGGAGTTAATAAAGAAGCGTTCGTATTAAAACAGATTTTTGCCTCTGGAAGGTTCCTGGCGGCGTAATCAATCCTTTGGAATAACAGAGGGTCAAAAATGGGCTCCCCCATTAGATGAAAAAATAAACGTAACCGTTTATATGGAAAACTCCTGCAGTCATCGATTATCTTCTTGAATATCGCCCACGGCATAACCCCTTTTTCCCTTGTCATTTTTTTGCGGGGACACATTATACATTGCGAATTACACACATTAGTCGTCTCGATATATATAATACGGGGAAAAAACCATTCGCGTCTATTCATTTTTCTTACGAAGACGTGTTGTCTGCACCGCGCAATAAATTCTAAAACCATTCTTCTTGAAAAATCATATAAGCTCATCTGTGGATATGCCTTAAGATTAAGACCGCTATCCGTTTACAAGCGATGCGTAACAATGAGATGTTGTTACACCACAACCAAAGATACAGAATCGGCCTATACCAGTTGTGTTTGGTCAAATACTGTTCAACAGTCTTGCAACATAAATAAAGGTTTGCATAAGCATAGGATTGTTTTTTTAGCTGTTGAAGCAATAAGGGATTCCGGGCATAATTTCGCTCAATGACAGAAAGAACTGCCTTCTTATGGGCAGAGATATTAAATGATTTTGAGCGTAGGCAATGGCGATACAACACATGCACCCGCGGTATAACGGTAAACGTATAAACCCGGGCAAGCCTAAGCCAAAAATCCCAATCTTCAGCGGTATTCAAAGATTCGTCAAACCCGCCACAGTAGCATACCGCAGACTTTTTTACTAATATATTAGAGCCGCTTTCAATAAAATCAGAAACGAGCAACTCTGGATACACGTTTCCCGTAAACTGCGCGTGAGTTCCGGGGTACAAAAATTTCCCATTTTCATCAATATGATCAGTCCAGCTATAGGCAACTGCCGCCTCAGGTCTCTGCTGTAACGCCCGGTATTGTTCTAACAACTTATCCTGCAGCCAAAGGTCATCTGCATCAAGAAAGGAAAGATATTCAGCATTAGACTTGGCAATCCCGTAGTTGCGGCTTTTCGCTGAGTTAGTGCGAGGGGTATTTAATAATCTAATTCTCTTATCTTTGAAGCTGTTAACGATATCATCGGTATTATCTATCGACCCATTATCAATAACTAAAAGCTCGAAGTCGGAAAATGTCTGATTCAGCACAGAAGAGATGGCCTCTTTAATTGTCTTTTCGCCATTATAAACCGGCATTATGACTGATATTAACGGCATAAGAACCTTTCTGCAATATTTTTATCTGTTACCACCCAACGACCAAACTCTTCGGCTAAAACATGTTCGTGATCTGCGTATCGCCCGTTCAGATAGCAGGCATTACAGGTTTTTGGTAATCCACCCCTGTCACGCCGGATATGAGAAAGCCGCAATATCTGCACCCGCTCTCCATTCCATACACGTTCTCTTTCATCATAGATAGACCCCAAGAGATACCGCGAGTATCGGGGAAAAATGAGGTGGTCACAAAAAAGGATGTCTCCTTTATAATTCACAAATCCGTATAGCCACGGATGACAACACAAATCAAACGCATGCTCTTTGAAATACAGCTCCCTAAAAGGACTGTAATGAAGGTGAAGCCTTATCCCGCTATTATCAGCCTCTTTCGCACACTTTATCAACACCGCACAGGTCTTTTTTTTATGATATACAAGGAGATTTGGATTGATGCGTCTGGCAAACAACGGCGTCAGTTCAATTTCAGATACACCATAATGTGCAGCTATAGCGATGATTTTCTCAAGTTGACTTAAATTGGCACTCTGAAGAGGGGCTACCGCAAATCTGATATTTTGCGACAATGTCCCCTTCTTTTTCATCTCTCGCGTTAAAAATTCCAGATTTCTTATAACCGTATCATAGTGAATTCCTTTTCGATTTTTTTCGTATAAAAACTTATCCGCATAATCAAAGGTTACGGATACAAATACATCGTTATCAATAAAACTCTGCAACGCTTTCTGATTCTGATAACCGAGGGTAGTGGTGATGCGTATTTTTGGACCGAAACGGGCAATCCTATCTATGTATTCGTCAAGATCGGGTAAGATAAGACTTTCTCCCCATCCATTAACACTTACTAAAACAGCGCTACTTATATATTCTTCCAGTATGCGCGCAAAGACTTCTTTTGACATGGTGTACAAAGGATGATTATTCCATCTAGGTCTGCAAAATATGCAACGGCTGGGACAATTTTTGGTTAACTCTATGTATAATACCGGGGGAGAAGAACTTGAAATCAATCTTTTTTCTCTGTAGCACTCAATCGCGTCCCTTAGATTCTGTATCTGTTGCGTACTCAATTCGGGAAAATTGATTCTCATCGTAAGCACATTTTTTCTATTATGTTTGGGAGAATCCGATTTTAAACTTCGGTATACTATTACATATAAGCCTTACCATATGAACAGGATCGTGACAGAACCGTAAAAAAACATTTTTCCTCAATTTGGGATTAAAAAGATGCGCTTTTATCAGAAGTTTCTTCTTTACATTTTCCACTTCCCGCGGTGTAAAGGTATCCGGAATCTGAATATTGCCATGAGTTACGTAAAGATCTGAAAAATCTAGATAGGGCGAAATATATCCCCTCTCTTGACACCACTTCCATAGACGGGTACCGGGGAATGGAGTGGCGACTGTGATTCGTATAGTGTCCAGATGTGCCTTTTTGATAAAATCCCACGTTAAATATATATCTTCCTTTGTTTCTGTAGGGTTGCCGACCACGAAAAGCCCCGCAACCTCAATATTGTATTTATGACACAATCTTGCAATCTCTAAGTTCTTCTGAACGTTCAATCTTTTTTCTAACAGATCGAGGATCCTTTGACTTCCACTTTCGAAACCAAGCCCTATCCTAGTGCATCCAGCGCGAGCAGCAAACGAGATAATTTCTTCATCCAAACTATCAGGACGAGCAGTAGTGGACCATTTGACACCAGGATTTTTTTGAATCATCAATTCGCAGAAAGAACGCGCCCTATTTCGATTAAGGAAAAAGTCATTATCTACAAGCCCTACATGCTGAATCTGGTAATCGCAAACCAAATACTTAATCTCCTCGAGAATTCGTTCTGGTAAGATAAATCTCATCGGCATATCCGCCCAGATATTATGACAAAATATACATCTAAAAGGGCAACCCCGCGAAGTAAGGACAAAAGCAGTACGTTTTCCAGTAGCATGCGTGGCTTTATATCCTACCCG
>JAMWCI010000101.1 GCA_023818655.1 Candidatus Omnitrophota bacterium | reverse complement strand
CTTTTATAGGTTTAATAGCAATCTCTCTTATTTCATTTTTTAATAGCGTAAATTTAAAGTCTAGCATACAGGGCATAGAGAAGCTATTAAAGTACGGTATATTATTTGTAACTGTAGCGGATTCCTTAAGAGACAAAAAGCATCTGAGGTGGATTATTATGGCGTTGATTTTTGGGTTAACTATGGCCTCGATTGACGGTTTTTACTCGCTGGCTTTCGGTAAAGATTTCTTAAGGCATAGCCCTCCTGATTTTGACCCGAGGATAGGTACATACCGTCTAAAAGCAGCTTGTTCTGACGCTAATCTCTTTGGAGGATACATAGCTTTATTCCTGCCGGTACTTTTGGCTTTCGCGCTTTATTATTCAGGAGGCAGAAAAAGAATCGTTTTACTTGCGTTTTCTACGGTTAGTTTAGCGGCAGTTATTTTTACTTTTTCGCGCAGTGCTATCTTTGGGGTATGGCTGGCATTGTTTTTTATGGCGAGACTGAAAAAAGATAGGCCAATTATCTTTCTGCTTATCGTAGCGCTTTTGGCAGCCCCATTTATTTTTATTATGTCAGGAAATATCAGAGAATGGATAAGGACAGAAACCAGTTCATTCTGGGAAATTCTCTTGAATTATGACCGGCCGCTGATTTATCGGGTGGCTCTGGAGATGATAAAAACCCATCCGTTTATCGGAGTAGGAGTAAATACCTTCAGCCTTAATTTCCAGAAACATAAGCATATTGCAAATATAAAGTTAGCAGATGCATCTGGTCTGTACGCGCATAATATTTACCTGCATCTACCTGCTGAAATCGGTCTAATCGGTCTGGCGGTATTTATATATATATTGTGGCGCATTTTTAAGACATGGTATATGTTTAACCGCAATACACAAGATCTCTTTTTAAAGACCGCAGGTATGGGGATTATTGCCGGAATAATCGCATTTCTTGTCAACGGTTTAACTGAAACTAACCTTTATACTCCGAAAGTTGCCACCCTGTTCTTTTTTATCATTGGTTTATTCTTTGGGGTAAATAAAATCGCTAAGGAGGGTAATTTATGAAAGAAAATAAAACTAAGGTTGTGATTCTTTGCGGAGGCAGGGGCAGTCGCATCGCCGAAGAAACAGAGGTTTTGCCGAAACCAATGATCCAGATAGGCACAAAGCCCATCCTTTGGCATATTATGAGGATTTATTCTCATTTCGGTTTTAATGATTTTATTTTGTGTTTAGGCTACAAAGGGTATATCATCAAAGAGTATTTTGCCAATTATTTTTTACATTCCGCAGATATAAAACTTTATTTAAAAACCAACAGTATGCAGGTGCTCGGTTCGAAAGCAGAACCCTGGCAGGTAACCCTTATTGACACCGGGCTTGAGACAACGACCGGAGGCAGGATTAGGCGGATTAAGGAGTATGTCGGTAAAGATACGTTTATGCTTACTTACGGAGACGGGGTAGGCGATATTAACATAAGGCAATTGCTGAGGTTCCATAGAACTCATGGAAAATTAGCTACAGTAACAGCGGTTCAACTGGAGGGAAGGTTTGGGGCGCTCAAGATTAAAGGAGAGGATACGGTGAGCTCATTCTGGGAGAAGCCAAAAGGGGATGGGGCCTGGATTAACGGCGGGTTTTTCGTTCTTGAGCCGGGGATTTTTAATTATATCCCTGGGGATTCTACTTGGGAAATAGAGCCGTTGCAGAATTTGGCGCGGGACGGTCAACTAAAGGCTTTTAAACATAACGGATTCTGGAAGTGTATGGATACATTGCGGGATAAGATAGAACTGGAACAGTTATGGAACAGCGGCAAGGCTGCTTGGAATTTGGAATAAGGTGGGAATATGAATAAGAATTTTTGGAAAGGCAAAAAAGTCTTGATTACAGGTTTTGAAGGATTCCTTGGTTCTCACCTTAGCCGTAGCTTGCTTAAGGTTAAAACCAGAATAATCGGCCTGGATATAAAAGTCTTGCGCAGGCAAACTATATTTTCCCGTCAGGATTACGAGAGTATAAAAATATATAAAGCCAGCGTTACTAATTACACCCTACTTAAAGAGATTCTACATAGGCATTCGGTGGATATAGTTTTTCATCTGGCGGCCGAGGCCATTGTCGGACGCAGCTATCAGAATCCCCAAAGGGCCTTTCATACCAATATCCAGGGTACCTGGAGCGTCTTGGAGGCTTGCCGTCAATACGGCAAAACAGAGGCAATTATTGTTGCATCCAGCGATAAGGCATATGGCGAACATAAAAGACTGCCTTATAAAGAAGATTATCCCCTTCTTGCCAATCATCCGTATGATGTATCAAAGAGTTGCGCGGATTTAATTAGCCGCGCCTATGCCCACACATATGGATTGCCAGTGGTTATTACCCGTTGCGGGAATATTTATGGTCCAGGAGATTTCAATTTTAGCCGACTTGTCCCGGATGCGATGAGGTGCCTGTTCTACGGTAAAGAGCTATTTATTCGTAGCGACGGGAGGTTTGTGCGCGATTATGTTTATATCGATGATGTTGTAGATGGGTATATCAAGGCTGCCGAACTCCTGAGGAAAGGAAATTTTTCCGGAGAGGTATTTAACTTCAGCGATGAAAAGCCAATGGCCGTGCTTACTCTTCTAACCAAATTAAATAACCTCAGGTTGACAAAGAAGAAGTTAAGTTATAACATATTGGATATCGCAAGATATGAGATAAAGAAACAATACCTTGATCCTGCCAAAGCAAAGCGCATTTTGCGTTGGAGACCTCGGTATAATATAGAAGAAGGGCTGCGCAAGACCGCCGATTGGTATTTTAATTATTTTTGCAGACAATGAAAGTATATTTTTTAGGAACAATGGGATGGTACGATACGCCGTTGGGTAATACCCTTTGCGTATTGGTAGACACAGGGAAAGAGTATATTGTTTTTGACGCAGGAGGCGGATTCACAAAGCTGGATTATTACATAAAGAAAGCCAATCCAGTATATTTATTCTTAAGCCACTTTCACCTTGACCATATTATAGGTCTGCACGCCCTTAATAAATTTAAGTTTTCTCAAGGACTGTATGTATTTGGGCCACCGGGGACAAAAAAGATGTTTAATCTTCTTATTAATCCCCCTTATTCAAAGGCAGTTAATGCATTAAAAATAAGAGTGAGAATAAAAGAGCTTGATAGAAATTTAAGATTGCCGTTCGAGATGGAATTTAAAGAATTATTCCATACTACCGTCTGTTACGGATACCGTCTTTCTTGTGATGACAAAACAGTATCATTTTGCACTGATACCGGTTTATGCAGTAATCTGGCTTTATTGGCAAAGAAGGCGGATTTACTGATTATAGAGTCCGCATTAAGACCGGGAGAATCTGATAAAGGTTGGCCTCACCTTAACCCGCAGCAGGCAGCTACTGTTGCAAGGAACTGCGGAGTTAAAAATTTGGCCTTAGTCCATTTTGATGCCGCAGATTATCCCTGTCAGGATGATATAAGAGCAGCTAAAGAGGCGGCGCGTAAAATCTTTAAGAACAGCATAGCGGCAAGAGACGGTCTTTGCTTGGAAATTTAAGAGAAGAAAGGGAGGATGTATGAGCGCCAGTCTTTTTGATAAATTGTTCATTTTTGAAATAGCTAATAACCATATGGGGTCTGTAGCTCACGGGCTTAAAATTATAAGAGAGGTTGGGCAGGTAAGCACGGAGTTTGATTTTAAGTTTGCCTTCAAGTTGCAGTACCGCAATCTAAATACGTTTATTCACCCAGATTTTAAAGGCAGAAAGGATTTTAAATATGTCAGGCGCTTTGAGGAAACGCGTTTGAATGAAAAAAAATTAAAGGCATTAAAAGACGAGATAAAGAACCTGGGTTTTATCTCAATATGCACTCCTTTTGACGAAGACTCGGTGAGCCTAATAGAGAAACACGAATTTGACATGATAAAAATCGGAAGTTGTTCTTTTAATGACTGGCCGTTAATTGAAAGAATAGTCAAAACTGATAAACCTGTCATTCTATCTACTGGAGGAGTTTCGGTTGAAGATATAGATAAGGCAGTGGCTTTCTTTGAACATAGAAAAAAAACATTTTGCCTGCTTCATTGTGTCAGCGAATATCCGACAAGCCGCGAGAATCTGCAGCTAAACCAGATTGACTTTATGCGTCAGAGATACCCAGATATCCCTATAGGATTCTCTACGCATGAAGAGCCGGACAATCTGGATGCGATTAAGATGGCGATTGCAAAAGGGGCGACGGTTTTTGAAAGGCATGTAGGCATTGAGTCTCAGAATTACAAATTAAATAAATACTCTTCTAATCCTGAACAGATAAGACAATGGCTCTCTGCGGCAAAGGATGCCTTTCAGCTTTGCGGAGTATCAGGAAAATTTCGGCAGGTCTCAGAGAGAGAGCGGCAGGAATTGCGAGAACTAAAAAGGGGTGTATTCGCCGCCAGAAACATCAAGAAAGGAGAAAGGCTGGATATCTCCAATGTTTTTTTTGCCATTCCGAATATTAAAAATCAACTGGTTGCCAGCGACTTTTCCAAATATACGGAGTTTGTCTCTTTGAGACAAATCAATAAAGACGAACCGATAATCCTTGCGGATGTGGAGGTCAGAAATTTAAGGGATAGGGTATTAGAGATTATGTACGAGGTAAGGAAGTTGATTATGGATAGTAGGACAAGTCTTCCTCCCAAGGCGGACTTGGAACTATCGCATCATTACGG
>JAMWCI010000100.1 GCA_023818655.1 Candidatus Omnitrophota bacterium | reverse complement strand
CTTTTCCCATTCCTTTAATGCCGAAGGCTTGGAAATCAAATTAAAATGACTGAGTATTATCTCATCAAGAATCTGATTCTTGAAGAATAGCGGAACCTGATAAATTGATGCCACATCCAACGACTCAATCACTGCCTCTTTCCTTACATTACAGAAAAGGGATATCTTTTCTTTTACCCCCTCAGAAAGAGGCTTTTCTGTCCGGCAGATTAGTATATCTGGTTGTATTCCTATTTCACGCAACGTCCCCACGCTATGCTGCGTGGGCTTGGTTTTTATTTCGTCGGCAGCCTTGATATAAGGAACTAAGGTCAGATGTATGTAAATAACATTCTTTTCTCCCATATCCAACTCAAACTGTCTTGCTGCTTCCAAAAAAGGCAGGCTTTCTATATCTCCAACTGTTCCTCCTATCTCTACAATCACAATGTCGGCCTTGGAAATCTCCGCAACTTTCCTGACCCTTGTCTTTATCTCATCAGTAATATGAGGTATAACCTGTATAGTCTTACCCAGATAATCACCGCGCCTCTCCCTGGAGATGACCGCATGGTAAACCTGACCTGTGGTAACATTGTTGAAACGGCTCATCCGGGCGCTGGTAAAACGTTCGTAATGGCCCAAATCCAAGTCGGTTTCTGCGCCATCGTCAGTAACATAAACTTCTCCGTGCTGGTAAGGGTTCATCGTTCCCGGGTCAATGTTTAGATAAGGGTCAAATTTCATAAGCGTTACCTTCAAGCCCCTTGCCTCCAGAATCCTGCCAATAGAAGCAGAGGCAATTCCTTTACCAAGACTGGAAATCACGCCACCAGTGACAAAAATAAACTTACTCATCTTGCTCCGTTATAAAAAAAAGCGTTTTTCAGTCGATAATCCGGCCTCCAAAACGCCATCGTTTTTGACTTCTGCACTCAACAAAAGTTAACATAGCATACTTTTTCAATAAAGTCAATATTTACATACGCAGCCCTGCCAGTAAAGATAAAGCATATTCAGGCCCTTGAGGGTTAAATCCCTATCTACGTAGAATAAATTTTTAAGATAGACGGAGAACAACGCCACATCCCCTCCAGTCCCAATTATCGGAGCCTGACCAATTTCCTTGTTTATTCTCGCGGATAGACCTTCTGTCAGGCAGGCAAAACCATAGACAATTCCGGAAAGGATGCTATTGACAGTATCCCGACCAATGAACTCAGAAGGTTTAGCTACTTTCAGCTTAGGCAGGAGGGCGGTGCGCGAGGCCAACGCATCTAAGGAGATCTGCAAACCCGGAACAATCATTCCGCCCAGATATTCTTTCTTCTTAGAGATAACGTCAAAAGTAATTGCTGTCCCGAAATCTACCACAATTAAAGGCGCTCCGTATAAGGTCATCCCAGCATAAGCGTTTACCAGACGGTCCTGACCTACCTGGCCAGGCCTACGATACATATTTTTTATAGGAACCTGTAAATCCTTACCTATTATTAAGGGAGTTAATCCGCATAACCTTAGCAATTCTTTCTGCAGACGTATGGTTGCCTGCGGCACTACGCTACATAAGATAACGGCCTGTATTTTATTTGATTTAAAGATACCTTTCAGGAACTGGCGATACTGTTTACTCCTCGTGGGGAGAAGATAACGCCGCAAGAGCCGCTTTCCTCTAAAGACAGCCATATTTATATTGGTATTACCTATCTCAATGGCTAACAACACTTTTTATCTCCTTTATTTTATCCCTGATTTGGGCTGCCTTTTCAAATTGTAAGTTTCTGGCTGCCAACTCCATCTCGTATTCCAATTCTGCGATATACTTCTTAAGCTCATATTCATCTTTTGCCTCGCCAGTCAAATCCCGCACAAACTCCTCTGCCTCTGCCAAATCTTCTATACCGTCTTTGATTGCCTTTTGTATGGAGCGGGGTGTAATCTTGTTTTTCCGATTAAACTCCAGCTGAAGTTTGCGTCTGCGCCTGCTTTCTGCGATTGCCTTTTTCATTGAGCCGGTGAGAGTATCGGCGTACATAATTACGCTGCCATTAATATTGCGGCTAGCCCGGCCAGCAACCTGGATAAGACTGGTAGTGGAACGCAAAAAACCTTCTTTATCCGCATCCAGTATAGCTACCAGCGATACCTCTGGCAGGTCAAGTCCTTCCCTAAGCAAGTTGATACCCACCAGACAATCAAAATCCTTATTGCGCAGTTCTCTTAAAATCCGAGAACGCTCTATAGTCTCTATCTCTGAATGCAGATATTTTACCTTAATCCCCTTCTCCTGTAAATAAGCGGTTAAATCTTCGCTCATCCGTTTGGTAAGCGTAGTGACCAATACGCGTTCATTTCTTTTGGCGCGCTTGTTAATCTCCTTGATGAGGTCCTCTATTTGGTTCTCTGTAGGCCTAACTATAATCTCCGGGTCAACCAATCCCGTAGGCCGGATAAGCTGCTCTATGGTCCTGCCTTGGCTTTTCTTCAGCTCGTATTCACCGGGAGTAGCAGAAACAAAAACCACCTGCTTTACCAACCCTTCAAATTCATCAAATCTTAATGGCCGGTTATCTAGACAAGAAGGCAGGCGAAAGCCATACTCTACCAGCACTTCTTTTCTGGCGCGGTCGCCCTCGTACATACCGGATATCTGCGGGATAGTCGCATGGGATTCATCAATGATGGTTAAAAAATCGCCCTGAAAATAATCCAGCAGGCAATATGGCCGTGAGCCGGCAGCTCTTCCGGAAAGGTGCCGGGAGTAATTTTCTATCCCGTGGCAATAGCCAATCTCTTTAAGCATCTCCATATCATAATTGGTGCGGGATTCCAGTCGCTGGGCTTCAAGTAGTTTATTTCTGCTCCTTAAAAAATCAAGCTGCTCTTTTAACTCTGCCTTTATAGACTGAATAGCGCTATCCACCCTATCTGAGGAAACCAGAAAATGTTTTGCCGGATACACTGCAATCCTCTCTAATTCTGCAAGAAGCTCTCCTGAAACCGGGTCAATTTCAGAAATCTTTTCTACTGTCTCACCGAATAACTCTATGCGCAAGGCCTTCTCTTCGTAAGAAGGAAACACCTCTAGGCAATCTCCCCTTACACGAATCCTGCCGCGGATAAACTCATAATCATTGCGTTCGTACTGTATCTGGATAAGCTGTGCAATAATCTCATCGCGCGATATGTTCTGACCTCTTTCTATATACAAAAGCATTGAACTATAATCCCGCGGGTCTCCAAGGTTGTATATGCAAGAAACAGAGGCCACAATCAAAGTATCCCGGCGCGACATAAGGGAGGTGGTTGCGGAAAGCCGCAGCCGGTCAAGCCGGTCGTTAATTGAAGAATCCTTCTCTATATAAGTGTCGGTTGAGGGAATATAAGCCTCGGGCTGATAATAATCGTAATAACTGACAAAATACTCCACGGCATTCCGGGGAAAGAATTCTTTAAATTCGGAATAAAGCTGGGCAGCAAGGGTCTTGTTGTGCGAGATTACTATGGTGGGGATATTTACATTAGCGATGACATTAGCCAGGGTAAATGTCTTGCCTGAACCGGTAACGCCAAGAAGAGTGCTGTAATGCCTGCCGGAAAGTATTGCATCTGTTAATTCCCTTATTGCCTTAGGCTGGTCACCGCATGGCTTAAACTTTGAGACCAGCTTAAACTTTTCCATCTATAATCTCTAAACTTATATCTACTGAATCAATGGAATGAGTCAATTCTCCCGCAGAGATGAAATCTACACCAGAAGCGGCGAACTTACGGAGATTATCCAAGGTTATCCCGCCAGAGGCCTCCAGCTTAGGCGTGGGGCGGCAGGGATTAGGCGACAGGATATTTCTCAATTTAACGGCCTCCTTTATCTCGGCAGGTTTCATATTGTCTAACATTATTATATCCGGCTTTAAAGCCAACGCCTTCCTGAATTCTTCTATTGTCTTTACCTCAATCTCTATCCGCGGCAGAATCTTATTTTTGATTCCCTGAAAACCCAAAACCCATAATCTGTCACCTATCACCTTAATATGATTGTCTTTAACCATCACCATCTCTTCCAGGGTTAATCTGTGGTTAAAGCCGCCGCCAATCCTTACCGCATATTTCTGCAACAATCTCCATCCTGGAATAGTCTTGCGGGTATCCAGTATCTTTACCTTATAGTTCTTTGCCACCTGCGCGAATTTTCTGGTTTTCGTGGCGATACCAGAAAGAAAGCAGAGAAAATTAAGCGCTGTTCTTTCCGCACCCAGTATACTGCGGGCTTTTCCTGAGACAGAGGCGATAATCCTGCCCTTCTTTACCGTGGCACCATCGCGTAAATAAGCTTTAAAGCGAATCTTTTTATCCATAACCCTAAAGACTAAGGCAGCTACCTCCATCCCGCAAATAACTAAATCCTCTTTTGCCAGAATAACCGCCTTTACAGTTTTATCCGGCGGAATAAGAAGCTCGCTGGTGATATCTCTGGCGCCGATATCTTCTTTTAAAGCTTCTTTAACCATTTCTATCAATTCTGACTTCTTAGCATAACTCACGGCTCATCCTCTCCAGACGCTTTAACTCTTCTTTAAATGCTGCCAAATCGTTTTTTTCCTTCTCCACTATTTCCGGAGGCGCCTTTTTTAAGAAAGCGGGATTATTCAGACGCGTCTTTTTAGAGGCAACCAATTTTAGCAGATTTTCTATTTTTGTCTTTATCTTTTGCCATGTATCGCCTTGCACTTTTCGATTGTGCGGCTGGCTAGACAT
>JAMWCI010000099.1 GCA_023818655.1 Candidatus Omnitrophota bacterium | reverse complement strand
GGTTCCGTCTATATCAAAGATTAAAACCGGCTTAAGGAATGTTTTTTTCTTAACTTCTGCCTCCTTTGCCTCTTCTCTTAAACCAAAGACCATATCGCGGATTTCATCAATCACAGAAAGCGCAAACTTAGTGATTTTTCTTTCTTCTAACTCTCTTATAGATGCTACATCCTCATCACTTCTACCCTCAAACTCTACACTTTTTATTTCCGCCTGACCATAGAAACGTATCTTTGGCTCGGTTCCTGAAGGCCTGATAATAATCCAAGAGCCATCTTCAAAAATAAATTTGTATCCGGGTTCGTTAAATTTAGGGCCTGTAATATCTATTCCCCGGTGCGCATCTTTTATAACCTTGCCTGCGATTACAACTCTTGCGCTTCTTTTTACCTCTTGATAAATATCTGCGACTTTAGTCATTACTCTATCGCGGTCTACCTTTGCTGTAGGGCCAACTAAACTACACTGCTCGTTAGCGCTTACAAAACAACCAAACTCCCTCCATAATTTTATAAACGCATCCCAAATAGATAACCCTTTTGAACGCGTATATTCAAACAATTCAAGCATTACCACCGCAGCCAAAAGTCCGTCCTTTTCCAGGGTATGCCCCCCTAAAGATGCCCCATTCGACTCTTCAAACCCTCCGAATAATTTTGCACGGGATATGGCAAAGATTTCTTCTATCGCCTCTTGTATACTGTTTATAGACATACTCTTTATCAGTCTTTCTAAACCTTCTTTATAATGGTCACCTATTGATTGAAAATCAACTCCATATCCTTCAAACCATGCCTTTAAAATTATTTCATCCAGCGTATCCTCGGCAATCTTACCAAATCCTACCGGTGGCCTTCTTATATGAAGGCCGTAAGCGCGGCCGATTTTTTCGATTAAATCCGATGTTACCCATGTGGAAATTACATAACCCTCTTTAAGTAAGGACTGATACTCACCGGAAAGCTTTCCTTCAGAGGCAAGTTCGCGCATAAAATTAATGCGCATCCACAAAAGAAATGCCCAAAGGTCATTTGCCTTCATTACCTGCCAGTTACCTCGATTATCTTTAAAGGCTATGCCGCACCTATCCGAATCAGGGTCTGTGGCAATAACTATATCAAAGCCTTCTCTTGAAGCATAACTAATAGCCGGGGCCAACACACGCCTGTCCGCAGGGTCAGGAGAAAGAGGCCTTCTCTTCTCATCTACAAGATTAGCGTAGGGAAAATCTCCGTTAAATCCGGCATGGGGAAGAAAAACCGAAAAATTATAATCTAATTCACGTAAAATCTGCGGAAAAACTGCCTGCCCTGTTCCAAATAGAGGGTCATATAAAACTTTAAGTGTTTTACCCATATCTTTGGCAAGGAGATGCGATTTTACCCTTTCCATAAAGATACGGTCAAAATCAATAACCCCATTTATCATCATTACCGGCTGCCTCGCATTGTCTAACGTTAAGGAATTTATCTTTTCAACATCGGCCATAGAAGTTAAGGCAATCTCCTTTATAATCGCAGCCCTCTGGATTCCGAAAAGCTGTGCGCCTATTTCATTGCCAATTTTAAGCCCGTTGTCACTTTTGGGATTATGCGAAGCGGTAATGTAGATATATAAGGCGCATCCATTATCAAGCGTAGCCAATGCTATCTCGGATATAGGCCGTGGTTGCTCAAAATAATATACTTTAACACCCTTCTTTAGTAGAATTTCTTTGGCCAGCTGAGTCAGTTCACGGGAGCCATGGCGCACATCAAAACCAATTACTACCCCGCGCTCTTGAAGGTTGTTTTTGACTATATAATTGGCAACTGCCAAAGAATAACGCCCAGTAACATCCTGATTAATTCTATTCGGACCGGGTAAGAAAGGAATCTCTTCGCCATCCAGGTCTTTTGCCATTCCGCGTTTTCCACGTATGCCGGCAGTCCCAAATTCTACCTCTTCGCGGTAACTCTCCATAAGTAACTCCCAACGCTGTGAGGCAATCTCTCTTTTGAGTTCTTCTCTTAAACCTGCATTGTAGCCTTTATTATTAAGATTATCGCTTATGCTTAATATCGCAAACCCTAATTCTTGACGGGTAATTTTCCCTTCTTGGTTTTTACTAAATAAATATCTGTAAAACTCTCTAAGCTCATCGGGGATTTGACGTTCTCCCCGCAAACCTAAAAATACCTCGCCGACAAACAAACCTTTTCCTTTACCGGTAAACACTCCCCTTTTAGATACGTCTTTCCCATCAGAAACATAATAGTATTCCATTGCCTTCTTGTTTTCGTAAATATCACAGAGATTGGCTAATTCTAGAATATAACGAGCGTCGACAAAAATCTTGGATTGGCCTCCGAATTCACGCTTTAAGAAATCAAGGATATCTATCCTGAACTGTTTCCCCAACAAAATATAAACTTCTAATTCTGCTAATCCTGCCTGTAATTCTTCATCAAAGTGCGTCAGCTGGTTGCGTGACCTTGGGGTATGCTTAGACTCATGCATAAGTATCGCAAAAAGCAACGCTACTTTTGCACGGAATAAATGGTTGTAATAATGAGGCGGCGAATATATTTTTTGAGACTCTTCTATTACCTCTTCAAATAAAGAATCAAGGTAAATGGTATTGCCCAATATAGAAGCGAATCTTCCAAAATTACCACTAATAGCGATGTTTACGCCCCGTTCGCTAAGCTCGCTAAGTGAAGCGGAAAGTATACTTTTAAGAATGTCGGTGTAACAGGCATTAGGACCGAAATAAATTTTTCCTTTTTCTATTTCAATCAGACCTAACAAAGATTCTTTGATATCTAGAATTCTATATACTTTACCGGTTGCGTTATTCAGGGCCAATCTATCACTTTCAGCCTGCAAGAATTGGTTCTGGTAGCCGATAAAAACGCTCTTACCTTCTTGTAAAGACGTTTCTATGTCTTTAGAGATGCTCTTTTTAAACAGATATTGCGTTCTTACCTGTCTTAGCACTCCCCTGAATATACCTATAGCCGTTGCCCAAAGGTTTATCGTTGAAGTAAGCGGAAAGTCTAACCAAATAATCGGGACTTCTTTTGTGCTATATCCGCATAATCTTGCCCTTCCTAACCATTCTGTATCACCGCTAAAATCGTATAAAAATTCTTTATCGAAGACTATAGTGAGTTTTCCATCTTTATCTATTGAGATAATTTTAACCGGGAGTATCTTTTCAAGAACTTCTTTTCTAAAGGCCTTAAACGACCGCTGGGTATCCTTTATACCTCTTATTGATTTATGCCAGAATAATAAGATTCTTACACACCAATTATAAGCAATAGTCCCTAATTTGCGGGATAAGTTGCGGCCAAATACCGCCGAATCCTTAATTCTAATAGAACCATGAGCAATGTCTTTTCCATCTTCAATAATTCCTCCGATAAGATTGCCTGCCTGCCGAGGATCCATATCTCCATCAGCATAGATAACTATATCTGCCTCTAGATAATCAACGGCAAAACGCATTGCGCAGGCTAAGGCGCCGTGTTTTAATGAGCCCATATCAATCTTGTCTTTTTGTGATAAAGAAAGAATATGGACCCTATCTTTTATCTCTTTATAATCGCCATGCTCAAGTATCCTCATTAATACTTCGGAAGTTTTCCCTCTCCTGCCACAAGAATCATCCCCATCATTTACAAACACCATATGTGTGATAATGTTAGGATTTATCCCCATCCCTTCTTTAAATACCATATCAGTAATGCGCCTAAACCAACCAAGCCCAAAAGGAACCTCGGCATATTTACGTTGGCCGTTCCAAAGCGATACACAATAAGCAACTTTTATTGGCTTATTAACCTTAAATATGGATAGATAAGAAGTTATAAATACTTTTGCCTCCGGAGATATTAAGTCACTCTGTTCTTGATAGAATTCATTAAGGAACTCCGCTATTCTTTGGGCATCAGGACGACTTAATGCCGCAGCCAATGCTTTTGAAACCAAAGTCAGATACTCATCTAGACGTAGGGTACGCTGAGCTTTCTTGTGCAGATAATTTTCCTTTAAAGTAAGGTGCATAAGGAATAGCTCCACATCTAATATCTCCATTTCTTTTAATCCCTGGATTAATCTACGTTCATTAAGGCTATACCCTAATATTCTTTCTTTCTCCTCCTGCCACTCCTGGCTTCTAAAATATTCTATTACCGCCTGAAATTCTCGGATTAAACCCTGTAAGAACTCATATTTTCTAACATCTTTATCTAATATGTCTCTTCTCAGAATAAACCAATTTGCCAAATCCCAGAGAAAAGTTCCAGGACCTAATAGATAAGGCAAGGCCTCCAGCTCTAAAGGAGTGATCTTTCTACGTAAATATAATTGATACCCTTTAAGAGCGGCAATAAAATTATCCTTTATAAACTTACGTCCTTTAAAAGGGCCTGCGGCTAATACCAAGTTCTTTAGTTCCGTCAACCTGGCTAAATTGTAAGAACAACGTTCCCAATCAAAAAGCGCGCCTATAACTCCTTCTTTTGCCCATTTGATATTAAGCACGCTCATATCCCCATGGATTATGCTGGTAGGCAATCCTTTGTAAATCCCAGGAGGTAGATATTCTCTTAGTGCTGTAAATTGGCTTAATATAAAGTCCATATTTTTAAGCGCTAACTCTTCCGAAGCAGATAAAGTAATTTTGGTTATAAGTTCTCTAGCTAAACTTACAAATTCTTGTTCAGCGCTTAATATATCTACCGGTGCAAGTTCTCTTTTCCTTCTTAAATTCCACCATTTACTTCCTGAAAATACATTATTTAGTTTAGCTGCCATCCTACCCATTGCGAAAAATGCATCTTTGCCCGCTTCATCGTAACTAAACTCTCTGCCCTCTTCTATATAATCTTGCAGGAAATAATAACGCGTGCCTATTCTTATTAAATATTTGCCACAACGGGTAGGATATATTTTAGGAACAGATATTCCATTCTTACGAGCTTCATTCATTACTGCGATGACGAATTTGGCTTTAGAGAAGCTTTCGGCGGCAAAAGTAAGCACAAAGTTACCTTTTGGTGAAGAAATTAGTATTGGTCTATGACTAGGC
>JAMWCI010000024.1 GCA_023818655.1 Candidatus Omnitrophota bacterium | reverse complement strand
AACATGTTTCTTTGTTTAGTCAATTTTTTACATTGATGAGTTTCAACAAGTATCAAAATTTGTTTCCTGGGATTAGTAATGCTATTGAGGCGACAACGAAGGAAGAGGAACTTCATGGAAATTTTGGATACTGGATTTTGGATCGAATTAAGGAGGAGAATGGAGAATGGCTAACGAAGGAACGTATTGAGGATTTTGAAAGGTTCGGCGCTACTATAGTTAATTGTATTAACAGGGAGTATTGCAAGAAGCTGATAATAATGCTTCCCGGACAAACGCATCCAGCTCATTATCATAAAAAGAAAGAAGAAACATTCCATCTGCTCTATGGCGATATCAGGATAAAGCTTAACGGGGTTGAGAAAGATTATAAGGCCGGAGATATGGTGGTTATTGAACGTGGCATGGAGCATAGTTTCAGTTCGCAAAAGGGAGCGGTTCTTGAAGAGATATCCACCACGCATTTTCTTGAGGATTCCTACTATGCCGACGCAGAGATATTAAAAAATAAAAACAGAAAAACGGAGTTAACCTTTTGGTCTGACTGGTTAACTAAGCCCAAAATAGAAATATAATAAATGATGATTAAATTATCCGATTATGTGATGGATTTTATCGCCAAGATTGGCATTAGGCATATTTTTTTGCTTCCCGGCGGCGGTTGTATGCATCTGGTGGATTCCCTTGGCAGAAATAAAAAACTGGAGGCTATCTGTTGTCTTCATGAGCAGGCGGCAGCGATTGCCGCGGAAGGATACAGCCAGTATACCAATAAATTAGGCGTAGCCTTGGTGACTACCGGCCCGGGTGGAACAAACGCTATTACGGGTGTTGCCGGCGCATGGATAGATTCCATTCCTATTTTGATTATATCAGGACAGGTAAAACGCGAGGATATGCTTAAAAATAGCGGGCTGCGTCAGATGGGCAATCAGGAGGTAGATATTGTTTCTATAGTCAAACCGATTACAAAATATGCGGTTTCAGTGCTTGAACCTCTGCGGATAGGTTATTATTTGGAAAAGGCAGTTTATCTGGCAAAAAGCGGTAGACCCGGACCGGTGTGGATAGATATACCATTAGATGTGCAGGGGTCGTTAATTGACGCGGGAAGACTAAAACGGTTTGTTCCTCCTCCGATATCGGAAACCAAAGAGATTAAGAGGATTTCTCCTCTTGTGGATAGGACTATCTCTCTGCTTAATTCTTCTTCCAGGCCGGTAATCCTGGCGGGTAATGGCATAAGGCTATCAGGCGCATTAAGAGATTTTATGAAATTAGTAAGAATACTTAAAATCCCAGTCTTAACCACTTGGAAGGCAATAGATTTTCTGGATGAGGAGGATAGCTTGTTTTTCGGCCGTCCCGGCTCAATAGGTCAGCGGGGGGCAAACTTTATTCAGCAGAATTCAGATTTTATTATCTCAATAGGCAGCCGGTTAGACCTTCCGCAAACAGGTTATAACCACCAGAACTTTGCCCATTCTGCCAAAAAGGTTATTGTGGATGTAGATCCTTCTGAAATAAAGAAGCTGAAGATGAAGATTGATGTAGCCGCCTGTATAGACGCAGGGATATTTATCAGAGAGTTTCTTAGAAAAATAAATAAAGTCATACCTAAAGACAGGTCGCCTTGGTTCCTTCACTGTCAGCACTGGAAGAAGAAGTATCCGGTGGTATTGCCGGAGTATTTTAAGAATAAAAAGTATGTCAATACTTATGGTTTGGTGGAAATTCTTTCTGAGTTAATGTCAGAGAGAGATATCTTGGTTCCGGGTAGCTCCGGTTCCTGCAGCGAGATAACGATGCAGGCCTTCAAAGTGAAGAAAGGTCAACGTATCATTAATACTCCGGGTTTAGGTTCAATGGGTTTTGGATTGCCGGCAAGTATCGGCGTGTGTCTTGCCAGCGGCAGGAGACGCACTATCAGCATTATCGGCGACGGCGGATTACAGCACAATATTCAGGAACTAGAGACACTTAGCCGTCTGAAGTTACCGATTAAGCTGTTTATTCTAAATAATAATGGTTACGGCTCTATCAGAAGCATGCAACGGAGTCATTTTAAAGGGCATTATGTCTGTTGCGACCCGGCAAGCGGATTGACTCTGCCAGATACATCTAAGATAGCCAAGGCCTATGGCATAAAAAACACAAGGATATTGAATCATACAGTAATTAAGAAGCGGATAGGAGAGGTTTTGGATACAGATGGCACGTTTATCTGCGAGGTGATGGTTGAGCCGGATTTAGTAGTTGCTCCCAGGGTTTCCTCGCAGGTGCTTGCCAATGGCACAATAGTTTCCAAACCTATGGAAGATTTATGGCCATTTTTAGAGAAAGAAGAGTTTAAGGAAAATATGATTGTAGAGTAGGCCCATTTGATAAAATCATAAGAGTGTTATACTATAAGGATTAATATGGTAAGTCAAAAATTAAAATCAGAGGAAATTAAGAGAAGAGACAAGCTTAAAGCAGAAAAGCCATATGTTTATGAGAAAATCGTAAGATTCGATGAAAAATACAGGCGTGGAGAAAGTATCGCTATTATTCAGTTTCAGTATAATTACAGATGCAATTTCCGTTGTCAGCACTGTTCGGTGAAGGGATTTCAGGGTGAGAATAGCGCTCGCCAGTTTACCATTGCCGACGTAAAGGATCTTTTCCGGCAGGCAGATGAGATGGGGCTGGCGAGGGTTACGATTACAGGTGGAGAACCACTCATATTTAAGGATTTAGATGAATTGGTAGCTGCTATAAATCCGCAAAAATTCTATATAAACTGCGATACAAATGGATGGTTTCTGGATATAAAACTGGCCAAACATCTAAAAGAAATAGGCGTTGATAGAATACAGTTAAGTATAGACAGTTTGGACCCTAATGAACATGACAGTTTTAGGAGGGCCAATGGTGCATATGCGCGGGCAATGCAGGCTATGGATGCATCGTTGGCAGCAGGTCTTAACATTTTTATTCAGACAGTAGTAACAAAACAGCGCTTGTACACAGATGAGTTTATTAAGTTCATCGAGTTTTTTAATCAAAGAGGTATTGGGGTATTTGTGACTTATGCAAAACCAGTTGGTTCATGGGAAGGGAATTTTGACGTGTTGGTAGATAAAAATGATATGAGATATATGGAGCAGCTTGAAAAAAAATACAAGGTCTTTACCCATTTAACACCAGCATATGGGCTTAATATGGGATGCATTGCCGTTAAAGGTATGTTTTCTGTAACTCAATATGGGGACGTGTTGCCTTGTCCGTATATTCATATAACGCTTGGCAATGTATTTAAGGAGCCATTAAAGGATATAATTCAAAGGGGATTGAATATTAAATACTTCGGCGAACACGTTGATACCTGTCTTATTGCAGAGGACAGAGAATTTATTAATAAATATATTGTGAAGAAAATCTATGGAAAACCTTTGCCCGTTCCTTGGTATGAAGTTTTTACCGAAGAAGATAAAACACAAAAACCATTCAATTTATAAATGCAATAATGGATGTTTTTAAATCGTAGGTTTTATGGATATCAGAGATGCCATAGCGGTTTTAAATAAAGCAATTACTAATCCATCGGATGGCTTACCCGAAGAGTTATTTCTTTTTATTAGTAGAATTACTCCATTGGTAAATGTTGACCTGCTTATAAAGGATGAATTTGGACGTACGCTTTTATCATGGAGAGATGATCAGTATTGCGGAAAAGGCTGGCATATTCCAGGCGGGATTATTAGGTTTAAAGAAACCTTAGAAGAAAGAGTGAAAAAAGTAGCTGAGAATGAAATTGGGATTGACATAAAATTTGACCCGGTCCCGATAGCAATAAATCAACTTATCCATTCTGAACGCGATATAAGGAGTCATTTTATTTCGATTTTATACAAATGTTTTTTGCCTAGTACGTTTGTTCCAGAGAACAGAGGGCTTTTTAATAAAGACACAGGTTATCTTATGTGGCATAATTCTTGCCCTCGCGATTTACTTAAAGTCCATGAGATATATAAAAAATATATATGAGCAAATTATATAGTATAGTTAGGAGAGTCTTATATTGAAAGCAAAAGATATCACTGGTCAGGCACCGGGAGGCAAAAGAACAAAACTTGCCGATGTCCTTCCGCTAGATACCCCGTTTGTAGTGCAGATATTTCCTATATACGCTTGCAATTTTAAATGCGGATATTGTATTTTTTCAGTTAATAAAGCAAAGCGATATTTTATTTCTGACAAAATAACTATGGATTTAAGTTTTTATAAAAGATGTATAGACGATATTGCCAAGTTTCCAAATAAGGTAAAAGTATTGCGGTTTGTAGGCATAGGGGAACCGCTGCTTCACAAAGATATTGTAGAGATGGTTAAGTATGCTGTTGAGAAAAACGTGGCGGGAGTGGTAGAAATTTTGACTAACGCCGCACTTTTAACTCCTAAAATTTCCGATGCGCTAATTTCAGCCGGCCTTTCAAGATTAGTTGTATCTCTGCAGGGGACTTCAAAAGAAAAATATAAAAAAATTTCTGGAGTGGATATAGAATTTGATAATTTTGTTGAAAACTTGCGTTATTTTTTTGAACACAAAAAAAATACCCATATGTATTTTAAAATTGTAGATTGCGCTCTGGACGGCAAGCAAGATGAGAAAAAATTTTATGATATTTTTGGAGATATCTGCGATACAATCGCCATAGAGCATGCGGTTCCAATTCATCCGGGAGTTAACTTTGAAAGAATATTAAGGGAGAAAGATAGCGCAGTTACCCAGTTTGGTTTGCCGGTTAGCGAAGTGCAGATTTGCCCGCAGCCATTTTTTACTATGCAGATTAATCCCGATGGGAAGGTCGTCCCTTGTTACTCTTTTGAATATCCCGAGATTATGGGTGATTGTAATAAGAAATCAGCATGTGAGATTTGGCATAGCAGAGAATTCCAGCATTTTCGGAACAGGATGCTTAATGGAGTTAAAAATATGAATGAGGTATGCGCAAATTGTAAAATGATTAAATACCGTTTGTTCCCGGAAGACATTATAAGCAATGAAGATGCCCAAAGGCTTAAGAAGTTTTATGAGATATAAGAAGATGATGGGCTAAAAAATGAATAGATTTTGTCCTATCTGCGCCTGCCAGAGAAACACCTATCTTTATAAACAGAATTTTAATAACAAGGATATCTCTTTAATGGAAAGTTATGATGTTGTTGTATGTAGTAATTGCGGATTTGTCTATGCTGACAATATTCCTTCGCAGGACGATTTTAATAATTATTACACAGTAATGTCCAAATACGAATTTGATTATAAAAACGGCGTTGTTTCAAATAGCTATATTGAGCATTTTACAAAGATTGTTAATTTTTTAATTCCGCATATAACTGATTTTAATGCAAAGATATTAGATATCGGCTGTTCGACAGGCGCATTACTATCCATATTTAAATTAAATGGATATTCTAATCTTTTAGGAATTGATCCTTCTCCATCGTGTGTAAGAGCTACAAAGGAGCTGTATAATATTGAGGCATCTGTTAATAATATCTTCAATTTCAATACAAATGAAAAGTTTGATTTAATTATTTTATCCGCTGTTTTAGAACATTTAGTTGATTTTAATAATTCAATGCAAAAAATACGGTCGTTATTAAAAGACCGGGGATTATTATTTATAGAGGTTCCTGACGCAGAAAGATTTGTTTTGTATATATCGATGCCTTTTCAGCAGTTTAGCATTGAGCACATTAATTATTTTTCACAAAATTCCATAAGAAATTTACTGTCAAAATTCTCTTTTGAGATAATTGAACTGCAAAAGAATGAAAATAGAATCAATCAGTCTATAGATCCAGATATTTTTATCTTGTCACGGAAATCAAACGAAAATAATTTTATAATAAAAAGAGACGATATTTGTGAATTGAAGATAAGAAATTATATATCTCAATGTGCCGAGCTCGATTTAAAAATAAAGAAAGTCATTCAAGAGAAATTATCAAATAAAAATAAAATAATTGTCTGGGGGGTAGGCACTCATACCCAGAGAATGCTTGGTTCTATTTTAGACCTCTCAAAAATATTATTTTTTGTTGATTCAAATATAAGATATATTGGTAAAAAACTAAAAGGAATAGAAATAAAATCACCCAGCGATATTAAAGAAGAGGGAATACCGATATTAATATCAACTTATTCTTATCAGGAAGAAATTGCTTATCAAATTAAAGAAATTTTAAAATTAAATAATGAAATAATAACAATATATTAATTCCTATGAAAAAATCAAAAATCGCTATATTTGGGTCTGCTTCTCACATTGCAAAGGGATTGATTAATAACTTTCTAAAGAGTAAAAAATTTAATTTACATCTGTATACGAGGTCACCAGAGAAAGTTTCTCGATTTCTTGATGCCATAGGGAAACGATTTCACAAAGATAGTGTTATTCATAAAGGCTATAGAGATTTCTTAAAATGTTCTTACGATGTCATAATCAACTGTGTCGGTGTGGGGACAATGAATAAACCGGGAGACGCTTACAGCGACTATTTCACGGTAACTGAAAAATATGATAATCTGATTATTAAATATCTACTCAAAAATATAGATACCCTTTATATTAGCTTCAGTAGCGGAGCAGTTTATGGCAGTAACTTTTCAGCGCCCATGGAAGAAAATACCGTCAATAGTATCAGAATAAATCATATTATCCCTAAGGATTATTACGCTATTGCCAGACTTAATGCTGAGGCAAAGCATAGGGCATTTAATAAGTTAAGGATTGTTGATCTAAGGATTTTTTCCTATTTCAGTAGGTTTATTGATTTGACGGATAGGTATTTTATAACCGAATTAATAAATTGTATTTTAAATAAAAAAGTGCTTACTACCGATAGCGCAAACATTATCCGTGATTATGTTCATCCAGAAGATTTATATTCAATAGTAAAAAAATGCATATATATCGGAAAGATTAATATGGCGTTTGATGTTATTAGCGCTAAGCCCGTAGAAAAGAGAGAAATTCTAGATTATTTTTCTTCTGTGTATGGTTTGAAATATAAGATAGTCCGTTCTTTGATTCATTTCAGCCCAACGGGCACGAAATATATTTATTGCTCAAACTATAACAATGCCTCCTGTATAGGATATAAGCCGTTATTCAGCTCTATAGATACGATTAAAGAGGAATCAAAATATATTTTAAGCGGTTATTCAAAAATAGATGAAACCAGAAAATAAAATCAAAAAAAAGATATTTCAGTCAGTCAAAAAGTTATATAAATTCAAGAATGCGGATAAAAAATTTCTCTCGGGAGAGACTCTCATTAATTATGGCGGACGGGTCTATAATGAAAGGGAATTGATAAACTTAGTAAACGCATCCCTTGACTTCTGGCTGACTGCCGGCAGTTACGCCAGCCAGTTTGAAAAGGGATTAGCAAAATTTCTTGGGCTAAAATATGTCCTTCTTGTCAATTCTGGGTCATCCGCCAATCTTTTGGCTATATCAACCTTAATGTCGCCGCTACTTAAAGAACGAAGACTCAGACCGGGCGATGAGGTTATTACTACTGCCTGCGGTTTTCCTACTACGCTTAATCCGATTATCCAAAATAATCTGACCCCTGTTTTTATCGACGTGGATTTAGGAACTTACAATATTCAGGCAGATAAAATTGAAGAGGCGTTTTCCAGAAGAACAAAAGCTATTTTTATTGCGCATACCCTCGGTAACCCCGTAGATCTGGGATTGATATCAAAGATAGCAGCTAAACACAGGTTGTGGTTTATAGAGGATAATTGCGATGCCTTAGGCTCAAGATATAATGGAAGATATACCGGTACCTTTGGCGATATCTCTACCTGCAGTTTTTATCCCCCGCATCATATTACCATGGGAGAGGGAGGGGCTGTTTTGACAGATAACCTGCTTTTGCGAAGAATAGTTATTTCCTTGCGTGACTGGGGCAGGGATTGCTGGTGTGAGACCGGACATGATAACACCTGCGGAAAAAGATTCTCCCAGAAATTTGGAGGTCTTCCTTACGGTTATGACCATAAATATGTTTATTCCCACATCGGATATAATCTTAAGATTACCGATTTGCAGGCAGCAATCGGAGTTGCCCAGTTAGAGAAATTGCCTAGATTCATCAAGATTAGGATAAAGAATTTCAATTATCTCTATAATCACCTGAAGAAATATGAAGAGTTTTTTATACTGCCCAAGTGGCTTAAAGAGGCAGAGCCGTCTTGGTTTGGTTTTCCGATATTTGTAAGAGAATCCGCTCCTTTTAGGAGAAAAGATATAGTCTTTTATCTGGAAAGACATAAGATAGCCACTAGAATGCTATTTGGCGGAAATTTATTGCGCCAACCCGCATATAAAAATATAAAATACAGGAAAATCGGCGATTTGAAAAATACCGATTTAGTGATGAATAATCTCTTCTGGATAGGAGTATATCCCGGATTGACCGCGCAGATGTTGTCATTTATAGAAGAAACCATAGACAATTTCTTCAAGGAACTGAAATGAAGTTGACCATTTTTATAGGTTGTTTTAATGAGAGAAAGACTATCCTTCCGGCTATCCAAGAGGCAAAAAGTCTTAGTATTGACAAAGAAATCATAGTTATAGATAACTGCTCAACAGATGGCACAAGACAGATATTAGAAGGTTTAAAAGATGATAAAGACATAAAGATAATTTTCCACTCTAAGAATATGGGCGCGGGGTATTCGGCAGTCGAAGCCGTAGCTCTGGCACAGGGGGATTATTTTTATGGTCCAGGAGCTGATTTGGAATACAAAATGGAAGATGTTTATAAAATGATAGATAAGATGGAAAAAGAAAATTTAGATGCTGTTTTGGGTTCAAGACTTTTGGATAGGAAGAATATCTCAAAATTACAGCTTATTAAAGAAAGACCTTATTGGTTAGGTACCTTCGTTGCCACATTTTTAATTAATTTATTTTATCGCAAAAATTTCACAGATGTCATAGGCATCGCCTTAGTTAAAACGAATATCTTAAGAACTCTCAATTGTAAATCCAGTGGTCAGGCTCTTGCATTTGAACTGGTAAGTAAACTTTGTAAACATAGATATAAAATAGGAGAAGTTGCTCTCTGGTATAAGCCACGGACGCATAAACAAGGCAAGACTATCAGGGCCATTGATATGCTTCCTGCTCTCCTTATGATTTTAAAGGTAAAGATATTCGGTTAAAAAGGCGCATAAAGAATGCTGGGATTAATATTAATAAATTTAATCATCATCAAAAGTCTAACACTTTTAGTAAGGTGTTTTTTTAAGTTTAGGGAATGGCATGATTATTTACTTACTGTCTTTATATTATTTTTTTCCCAGATAATCTTGGTTGAGATTTTTTGGGGCGGTATCGGCCTGTTTTATTTTCAGAATATTTTTTTAACGCATCTTTTAATTTCATTGCTAATCCTCTTGTTTTGTTTCAAGAAAAAAGCGCCACCTTTTGTAAAGCCTGATATAGGTTTCTTTATAAACAGCAATCTACTCCTTTTTGCCTTTTCGGTCTTCTCTGCATTCTTTATCGTAAAGGCATACCTTAATTTAATTAACCCGCCTTTAAGCCCGGACAGCCTGCAGTATCATCTTGCCTTTCCTGCGGCCTGGATAAGAAACGGCAATCTGGATAATCCGATTAATATCTTTAGCGGGGTATTTATCTCCGGCCAAAGGTCGCCTGAGAATAGCGGCATCTCTTATTTTCCTATCAACGCAGAGTTATTCTTTGCGTGGCTGATGCTGCCTTTAAGGAACGCCTTTCTGGCGGATTTAGGCGAGGCGCCGTTTTATATCATTGGCATAATAGCGATATATTCAATATTGAGAAAATACTCAGTAAACAGGAGAATTGCTTTATTGAGCGGTTTTCTCTGGGCACTTATCCCCAATATCTTTAAACAACTTAGAACTGCTTCACAGATAGATGTGATATGCGCAGTGCTGTTGTTTTTGGTATTTAATTCCCTTCTACTGCTTAAAGAAGAATTTACTTTCAGGAACGCACTCTTATTCGGCATCTCAATCGGGATTTTTCTGGGGACCAAGATTATTAATATAATATGGTTGGTTTCTTTGTTTCCCCTGTTTTTTTATTTATTATACAACGTGATTAAAACGCATAAAGCGGGGTTAGGCATGATAGCGCTTTTGTCCGGAGCCGCCATTTTTATGACCGTTTTATTTGGCGGATATATGTATATAAAAAACTTTATTTATACGGGCAATCCTTTATTTCCTAACGAGATAAAGATTTTTGGACAGACTATATTCAAAGGTTTACCGAATATAGCGCCTTATAAAGTCTTATATGCTGTCGGAGATACATTTGATTTGAAAAAACTCTTATTTAAAGAGGGTTTGGGAGCGCAGTTTCTTGCTTTAATTTTACCCAGCATATTCTGGCCGATACTTTTTTTGGGATATCTGAAAAAGAAAGGTTTGCGCCCCGCCGCAGAATATATATTGCTTTTTATTACTCCTTTTATAATGCTTATACTTTACGGTATTTTTTTAAATGTGTATGTAACGCGCTACCTTTTCCCGCTTATTAGCATATGGTTGATAACTGCGGTTATCTTGATAAGTCAGTTACCGGCGGCAGATAAGTACTTCACATTTATTTCATTTGTATCCATTTGCGCCTCTGCTTTTGAATTGGCGCATAGATATGAATTAGCCATCTCGCTTTTACTTTCTCTGGCATTCTTTATAATACTGCTACGTTATAAGAAGCAACTCGCAGTATTTTATGGACATAAAATGTTTAATAGGGTTATACTGCTAGTGGTATTGGCAGGATTTATCTTTCTCTATTTCTTCAGTAAGAAATACGATAAGGAAGAGTTCTTGCGCTATTGTATGAGATTTAGCAAAAAAGAGTCAAATACAGAGATGGGAGGGGGCTGGAAGTGGCTTAATGAACATACCCGCCAGGGTGCTCGGGTGGCCTATACCGGGCGTCAAGAGTTCTATCCTTTGTTTGGTTCAGGACTTAAAAATTATGTAAAATACGTCTCTGTTAACGCAAAAGAAGCCATCCCTTATAATAATCCAGATGGGCTATGGAGAGAAAATAAGGATTTTTATGCCTGGCGAGAGAATTTAAGAAAAGAAAGGATAGAATATTTATTCATTGCCCTTCCTATCTTTGCCAACAGGGAATCGGAAGACCCTACTAAGTTTCCGATAGAAGACGAGTGGGCCTTGTCGCATCCTGAAGATTTCCAGTTATTATTTAGTAATTCATTGGTACATATATACAGGGTTCTTCTCTTGGTTAAATAGCTATCCATAAAATTATTTACCTTTATGCATAAAAATCCACCCCACATAAAAGATATAATTTTAGATTATAACAGGATTTATTCCTCCAGCGGGCTGAAGGCGAACTCCGCGTATTACCGTTGGTTAATAAAGTTGTTCAGGCCAAAACCCGAGACGACTTTACTGGATGTTTCCTGCGGCGAGGGGATATTTTTACGGGAGCTTTCCAGGCAGGTTAAATCCATTAAAACATTCGGACTGGATATCTCTAGCGTAGCCATCTCTTTGGCTAGGCAGAATGCCTGCGATTCCGTATTTTTGGTAGCTGACGGCCAGAAAATGCCCTTTCAGGATAAAATGTTTGATTATGTCACCTGTTTGGGGAGTCTGGAGCATTATCTTGAACCGGAGACAGGACTTAAAGAAATAGCCAGGGTGGCCAAAGACAACGCCAAATTTTGCATAGTTCTGCCTAATGCTTTGAGTTTAGATTTGTTTTTGCATGTGATGCGCCAAGGTAGCCCGCAGTTAGATAATTTTCAGATATTAGAAAGGACAGCTACAAAGAAGGAGTGGATGGAGTTGCTTGCAAAAAATGGTTTCTTAGTCAAGGCGATATACGGCTCAAACTTATGGCCTGAATTATTTCAGGAAGGAACCTTTAAGCTCAAATCCATCTCCAAATATATTCGTAGAGCCCTGATAAAATCTTTATGCCCATTAAATCTGGCAAGGGAATTTGTCTTTATCGCCACAAAAAAGCAATGAAGCTAGATATTAAGAATATATTAGCGGTAAGAAATGACCGCTTTGGAGAATTTCTTCTCAATATACCTGCCCTAAGGGCCATCAAAGAAACCTTTCCTGAAGCAGCCCTTACTTTGGCAGTCAACAGCAAAGTAGCAGAACTTGCCAACTCTATAAAGGAAGTAGACAATGTAATTGTCTGGGAAAATAGAAAACATTCTTTAAAGGAGATGCTGAGATTTGCGGTCAGTTTAAGAAAAAATAAATTTGATGCCTGCGTTATCTTAAATCCTTCCAAGGAATTTAATATGATTAGTTTTCTTGCGGGTATCCCTCTGCGCGCCGGATACGACAGAAAATGGGGATTTTTGCTTACGCATAAGCTGAAAGACACAAAGTATTTGGCGCAGAAGCATGAAATTGACTATAATTTGGATTTAGTGGGACTTTTGGGATGCTCTACAAAGGATAAAAGCCTGCGCTTAGAAATTCCTGCCGAGGCAGGAACAGTCTTAACCAAGTTTGGCATTAAAGATGGCGACAGACCGGTGGCCATCCATCCTTGGACAAGCGATCCTATCAAACAGTGGCCTTTGGCTAATTTTCGGGATTTAAGTTACAGGATAAATAATGAACTGAGAGAAAAGGTGGTTATTGTAGGAGGAAAAGAGGAATCTAACATAGGTGTTGAGTATTTTGGCAGCCTTGGTAACGATGTTTTAAATCTGACCGGCAGGACAACCCTATTGGAACTGGCAGCTATTTTGGCAAGATGTAAACTCTTGGTTTCCGGAGACAGCGGTCCTGTGCATCTGGCTTCATGTGTAGGCGCACCGGTTATCGCCATATTTAGAAACTATATTCCGGGAAAATCCGCTCGGCGTTGGGGGCCTATGGGTGAGCATAGCGTGGTTATTGAAAAGCAGGATTTAAACGATATCTCTACCGGAGAGGTTTTTAATAGGATAAAAGAAAGATTAGACAGATGAATTACGCAATTATACTTTCCGGAGGATTAGGTTCTAGATTCTGGCCGCTAAGCAAAGAAGAGCAGCCAAAACAATTCTTGAGGATATGCTCTTCGCGACCAATGCTACAGGAAACAATAGAGCGTCTTAATGGATTTGTTTCCAGAAGCAATATCTATATAGCCGCAAATAAAAATTATGCGCAGCAGACAAGACAATGTTTATCTCCACTTGGCTTGGATAGACGCAAGATATTTTTTGAGCCGCAGGCAAAGAATACCTTTGCGCCTATTGCGTTGTTGAGTAAAAATATCTCGCTTAAGGATGCCGAGGCAATAATCATGGTTTTTCCGTGTGACCATTATATAAAATACAGAAGAAAATTTCTGCGCACCTTAAGACAGGCAGTAGAAGCGGCTAAGCAAGGTTACATCGTTACCTTAGGCATAAAACCAGATGTGCCGGAGACAGGATACGGGTATATCAAAATAAGGCCGCCAGCTCACTATATCTTCGGTGCGCCAATATATGAAGTGGTTAAATTTGAAGAGAAGCCTTCTTTTGCCCGCGCAAAGAGTTTTATTAGGGATAACAGGTATTACTGGAACTCGGGGATTTTTATCTTCAAGGCGCAGGTTTTACTGGAAGAAATCTGTAGGTTAAAGCCCCGGGATTATCGTCTCTTATTAAAAATAAATTCCAGAAATTTAAATAGATACTGGCCGCGCCTTACGAATATTTCTATGGATTATGCTATTATGGAGAAAACAAAGAGAATGGCGCTTATTGCGCAGGACTTCGGATGGAGGGATTTAGGCAGTTGGAGTTCGCTGGCGTTTCTTTTTCGAAAAGACAAAAACGGCAATATCTTAAGGGGCAATTGCCTGGACATAGGCAGCCGGGATATATTTTCCTTTTCCGATGGAGTTTTACTGGCTACCGTAGGTCTGACGAAGGTAATAGTAATTGCTGGCGATAGAGAGATTTTGGTTTGTTCAGCGGATAAAGCGCAGGAAGTAAAAAAGATAGCCAAATTATTAAAAAGAAAAAGGTGGTTAAAACGAGTCTGAAAAAATTTCTGATTATCAATCCGTTTGGCATAGGCGACGTTATTTTTACCACGCCGGTTATTCTGACTATTAAGGAAAAATTTCCGGATTCCAGCATTTATTACTGGTGTAATGAACGGGTAGAGGCTATCTTCAGGCACGATACAAACATTGCCATGGTTATTCCTTTTTCTCGGGGGGATATAAAGAAGTTAACTGAAGATTCTGTTTTAGAAGGAATGAAGAAATACCGGTGGTTATACAATACTATAAAAAGCAAGAAGATTGATATTGCCCTTGATTATTCCCTTGATTATCGCTATAGCCTGATTTCATTTTTTTGCGGTATAAAAAAGCGGGTTGGCTTTGATTATAGAAAAAGAGGCAGGTTTCTTACTGATAAGATTCCCATAGACGGTTATTCTGAAAGGCATGTCATAGAGTATTATCTGGACCTGTTAATATTAATAGGGATTACAACGCAGTGCAGAAAGCAGTATTTGGTAGTTGCCCCCTATATTCAGGAACGGGTCAGACAAAGAATTGAAGCGTTTGGTGTGCAGGAGAAAGACCTTTTAGTTGCGATTGCACCCGGGGCAGGCGCAAGCTGGGGTAAGGACGCAAAATTAAAACACTGGTCTCCGGTTAAATATGCGCAGTTAGCCGACCGGATAATCCAAGAATGTGGTGCGAGAGTAGTAGTGTTAGGCGATGAGCATGAAAAAGATATAACAGAGATGATGGTTAAGACTATGAAAAATAATCCTATCGATATGTCCGAAAAAACCTCTCTTGAGGAGCTGATTGCGCTTATAAGCAACGCCAGTCTTCTAATTACTAATGACGGAGGGCCATTACATATTGCCGCGGCATTGGGGATTAAGACCGTTTCTCTGTTTGGTCCGGTGGATGAAAGGGTTTACGGCGCCTATCCGCCTTCGCCGCTACATAGAGTGATAAAGTGCAACCTGGAGTGTCGGCCATGCTATAATAATTTTCGGTTGAATCCTTGTCTAAGAGAAAGAGAATGTATTACTTCTATTTCCGTAGATGAAGTTTTTGCTCAGGTAAGGAATCAGTTATGAGTGTTTTCTTTTTGGATATAGGTGCACAACATACTAAGCTGAAAAAAGAGATAACTTCTGCCATAAACCGGGTGATAAAAAAAGGCGATTTTATCTTAGGCGATGAGCTTTCTAACTTTGAGAAAGAATTTGCCGCATTCTGCAAGGTAAAATACGCAGTAGGTGTTAGCTCAGGCACAGCCGCGTTATTTTTGGCCCTAAAGGCGTTAGATATAAAGGAGGGAGACGAGGTTATCCTTCCCGTATTTACCTTTATTGCCACAGCTCTGGCTGTAACTTATACCGGCGCAAAACCTGTTTTTATGGATATAGATGAGAAAACATATAATCTGGATGTAAAAAAGGTAAGAGGCGCCATAAACAAAAATACCAAGGCGATTATTCCTGTGCACCTTTACGGTCATCCGGCGGATATGAATGGGATTTCCCGGATTGCCAGAGAATATCATCTTAGAGTTGTGGAAGACGCTGCTCAGGCCCATGGCGCAACTATCAATATGCATGGAAAAGACTGGGTTCCTGTAGGTGGATTAAGCGATGCCGGTTGTTTCAGTTTCTATCCTACCAAAAATCTAGGAGGGATGGGAGACGGAGGCATCATTACCACCAATTCTGAAGAAATTTACAAAAAGCTACTTATGCTCAGAGATTACGGAAGAGTCTCCCGTTATGAACATATAATTGTAGGGTATAATTCCCGTTTAGATACTTTACAGGCAGCGGTATTGCGCGTAAAGTTAAAGCGGCTTGAAGAGTGGAACAGGCTGCGCCAAAAAGCCGCATCTATTTACAGCAGACTTTTGCCTGATAAGGAAGTTATCCTGCCTTTTGTCCAGTCTTGGGCAAGGCATGTTTACCATACTTATGCGATAAGGGTAAAGGCAAGGGAAGGCGTTTTAAGGAAATTAAAAGAAAGAAAAATAGGTTTTATGATTTATTATCCCATTCCTTTGCATTTACAGAAGGTTTATCAGGAGCTGGGTTATAAAAAAGGCGATTTTCCGGTTGCCGAAAAAATATCAGAAGAAATATTGTCCATACCGTTATACCCATATATAAAAGAAAACCAGTTAAAAAAAGTGGCAGAGGCAATAAGAGAGGGATTAACTACTGAATAAGTCATATAGGGGGACTTTGAGAAATGGATAAGATAGAGTTGAGCGTAGTTACTTTAACCAAAAATAGCGCATTGATTATAGAAGATTGTCTGAAGAGTGTCGCAGGGTGGGTAGGAGAAATAATTATCGTAGATGACAATAGTACGGATAAAACCCTTGATATTGTCAGAAGATACACTGATAAGATATATATTAAGAAGTGGGAAAGGGAAGGCCAGCACCGTAACTTCGCCTATTCGCTGGCAAAATTTGATTATGTTTTAAGTCTTGATTCTGATGAACGCGTGACGCCAGAGTTAAGAGATGAGATTATCGCCATATTGAAAGACGGCCCGAAGTACGCAGGCTATAATATACCCCACAGGAATTTTATTGGGGATTACTGGATTAGATATGGCGGTTGGTATCCTAATGCCAAACTAAAGATGTTTAATCGGCATAAATTCTACTATGAACCAGAAGCTGAGTATCATCCCCGCGCCTTTCTGGATGGTAAGACATACACCCTTAAATCGGATATAATTCATTACGCCTATAGGGATTTTCAAAACCTTTTTTCCAAGTTAAACCACCAGACGGATTTTGAGGCAAAAAAATGGCTCAGGGATAAAAGGAAGATGAATTTTCGCCTTTGTATGGTGAAAGCTGTATCAAGGTTCATCAAGTTTTATTTCGTAAAAAAAGGCAGGAAGGACGGATTTATCGGATTTATGATGGCTTTGGTCTCATCCGCGTATCAGCTGATGACTTACGCTAAATATTGGGAGTTAAGAAAGAAACAAGATGAAGGTAGTTTTTCTGGATAGAGATGGCGTAATAAATGAGTATCCCGGAGACAGGGAATATGTAAAGAGCTGGCAGGAGTTTAAGTTTCTGCCGGGGGTAAAAACGGCGTTAGAAAAACTGTCGAGTCTTGATTATCCCATATTTATCGTCTCTAATCAGGCGGGAGTGGCAAAAGGTATTTATCCTGAACAGGCCTTGGAAGAGATAAACCGGAATATGCTGAAGGCCTTAGGTCCGCGGGTAAAAATCGCGGGTATTTACTATTGTACGCACAGGGAGGAAGATAATTGTTCTTGTAGAAAGCCAGAAACTGGTTCTATTGAGAAAGCAATAGAGAAATTGAAGAAGGAAAATTACCGGGTAGATTTAAATAGTGCTTTTTTTATCGGTGACACGGTCAGGGATATAGCCACAGGAAAGAAAGCAGGCCTGAAAACAATTCTGGTATTTTCTGGGAAAGAAAAGCCGGAAAACAAAGAACATTGGGAAATCCAACCGGATTTTACCGCCCAAGACCTTTACGCAGCAGTAGAGATAATCATTAAATGAAGATACTCATTGTGTATGCCTCAGCCGGTTCAGGTCATCGCAAGGCAGCAGAGGCGATATACAATTATTTTAAAAAGAGCAGTTGCGGAGATGATATTTTACTGGTTGACGCGTTAACCGAAAGTTGCGCAATAAACAGATTCCTTTATACTACAGGGTATCGAATTCTTGTTACCTATCTTGTTTTCTTTTGGCGTTGGGGATTCTGGTTGACAAAGATAAAGTCATTGCGTTTTTTCGCCAAGGCGATTACTGGTGTATGGAACCAGTTTAATAGCCGCGGTTTTCTTTCTTTATTAATACGCGAGAATCCCGATGTAGTTGTCTCCACGCATTTTCTTCCTTCAGGGTTAACGGCGAGTTTAAAACTAAAAAACAAAATCAATTCCAAATTATACACGGTAATTACGGATTTTGGACTGCATCCTTTTTGGCTATCCGAAGGAACAGACTATTATGTAGTTGCCTGCAGATACACAAAAGATTTGTTATTGAGAGAGGGAATAGCCGGAGAAAAAATAAGAGAATTCGGCATACCGGTGGATGAAAAGTTTCTTAGGCGCGGCAATAGGCGCGCGCTTGCCTGCTCAATGGGACTGGATGCGGATAAATTTACAGTGTTATTAATGACTGGTTCTTTTGGGATAGGCCCGCTGGAGAAGATTGCGCGCATGCTGCATCGTGACGCACAGATTATCGTAATTTGCGCTGGAAATAAAAAACTTTATCATAAGCTTAACAGGATGTATCTATCCGGTGTTTTAGCCCTTAGTTTTGTAGATAATCCGCAGGATTTTATGAGCGTTTCAGATGTAATTATCACTAAGCCGGGGGGCCTGACTCTTTCAGAGATTGTCGCTATGGAGCTTGCACCGGTGTTTGTTTCCGCTATCCCCGGACAGGAGGTATATAACCAAGAGATATTCAGGCAGTATGGCGCAGGAATTATACCTGACAGTATCAGACAGATAAAAGATATAATCCTGGATTTTAAAAATAATCCTGATAAACTGGAAGAGCAAAGGGAGGCAGTAAGAAGACT
>JAMWCI010000098.1 GCA_023818655.1 Candidatus Omnitrophota bacterium | reverse complement strand
GACCATTTCGCGCGATGTGCTCAACCCCTCGGTGACTGCAGCCAGCACCAGATCCTGCAGCATCTCGATATCGTCAGGATCTACGACTTCAGGGGCAATTGCCACCTCGATCAGCTCCTGTCCACCGCTGACCTTGACATTCTTATCTTTCTTGGGTCTTGATTTTCCACCTGCCATTTTGTTTCCTCCTTTTTACAGTAATAGCATCTATCCACCTTCGCCTTCAGACTCAATTATTCGTAATTATACAATAAAGTCGGACAAAATCAACTCTTTTTGATTCTGGAGACCCCCGGCTTCTCTTCTATCTCGCCCACTATCTCTTCAAGTAGGTCTTCCAGAGTAATTAACCCAAGTGTTCTTTTGTTATTGTCGGCTACAATAGCAATCTGGATTTTGTTTTCCTGAAAATACTTTAACACGGTATTTACCTGCGTCTGCGGAGAGACAAAGTAGACATCGCGTATTAAATCCTGAAGCACAAATAATCCTTTGTCCCTTAGTATATACAGCAAGTCGCGTGCGTATATTACTCCGATTATATTATTTACGGAACCGCTGTATACAGGCAGACGGGCATGTCCTTCTTCTACAAATGTATTAAGCACTTCTTCAGGGGTAGCGGTTATATTTACGGCGATAATCTTGTCTTTAGGCAGCATCACATCGCTAACCTTGGTATCGCCGAATTCAAATATCCGCTGTAACATCTTCGCCTCCTCGGCGCTCAAAAACCCCTCATCCTCTCCCAGCTCTACCATAAGGCGCAGTTCTTCCTCTGTGATAAGGGGCGACCTCTTGCTTGAATGAATATGCAACATCTTAATGATGAAATTACTTATCCAAGAAAAAAGCACAATCACCGGATTAAAGATTTTAAGAAAAACCTCCATAAAGGGAGCCAGTAGCAAGGCTAAACGTTCAGTGTTCTTTATGGCAATAGTCTTGGGGATTATATCGCAGATGACCACTATAAATAATGCCGCGGTAAGAGTTGCCAAGAGGATGCCCCACTTGTACCCGAAGACATAAACAAACAGACCGGTGAGTATTGCAGACATCGCAATATTCACAAAATTGTTTCCCACCAGTATCCCCACAATAAACTTATCAAGTTTTGTGATAATGACCTGAATCTTTCTGGCGCGCTTCATTCCGCGGCTGAGCATATGCCGCAGGCGAATCCTGCTTAATCCGATAATGGATGTCTCGGATGCAGCAAATAAAAAAGACATCAAGGCTAAGATAATCAACAAAATTACAGCTATCGGTAATGGTATGTTGTTGGGATGCATTAGTTAAGCAAAACGCAATACTTTAGCGATATCTTTCTCTCTGCTGTTAAGCGGACCAATCAACGCTACATTTAATTTATCTTCTCTGAAAATCATCCTGGCAGTATTACGTATCTGTTCCTTGTCTACCTTATTTATCTGAGCGATGACATCATGAAGAGAATAGGTCTTGTTTAATGTGGTAGTGCTCTCTCCTATCCAGAGCATATGTTCAAGCGTATCCTCAAGCGTCAACATCAACTGTCCTGCATAAAAATCTTTTGCCCTTTTGAATTCGTCATAGCTCACCAGTTTCTCCGTCGTTTTTTTTAATTCTTTTAGGATTAATTTTATGGCCGGGATAACCTTATGGTTATCAATACCCGCATGGACAAGAAATGCTCCAGTCTCCTGATAACGTTTCAATGCCGAACCAATCTCATAGGCCAACCCGTGATTCTCGCGTAATTCATGAAAAAGCCGACTGGACATATTCGCACCCAGTATAATATGCAACATACTCAGCGCGTATTTCAAAGGGTGTTCCCGCGGCAGAGAATGAAATCCCAGAGCCAAATGCGTCTGTTCGGTATCTTTGGGCAATATATCCAGCCCAGGTCCTTCTTGATTCTGGACTACATTCTGAAAAGTACTCTTTTCTTTTGCATTCTCTTTACCAAAAATCCTTGCTACATAATTGCGAAACTTTTGATAATCAAACGCCCCGGCTAAACTAATGACGATGTTAGAAGGCGTATAATAATTGCGTCTAAAAATAGAGAGTGAATCTCTGTCTATTTTACCTACAGATTCAACAGTGCCTATCACCGGCATTCCCAGCGGATGGTTAGGCCAGAGCAATCTATCAAGCAGTTCATAAACGTAGCTCTGAGGCAAGTCGCGATACATTTTTATCTCTTCTAATATAACTGTCCTTTCTTTATCAATATCTGCCTGTTTCAACGCAGGCTCCAATACCATATCGGAAAGTATCTCCAGAGCCACCTTAAGATACCCTGCCGGTATTTTCACCAGAAAACAAGTCGCCTCTTCCGAGGTAAAACCGTTAATAGAACCGCCGATACCTTCAATGGATTCTTTTATCTTCCGGCAGGAATAACGGGCTGTGCCCTTAAAAAGCATATGCTCCAAAAAATGGGATATCCCTTTATTTGCAGCAGTTTCGTATCTGCCACCTACGGCAATCCATATACCTAAAGCCAATGACTGTCTGGAAGGCATCTGATGACTGACTATCCTCAGACCGTTTGCCATAGTCTCTTTCTTATACACCTCTTAACCTCCTGACAAAGGCGCCTATTCTTTCTACTAATTCCTTTCTCCCGATATTCTTTTTTATCTCCCTGATTACGGCGCTACCTATGATGACGCCGTCGCTAAATCTGGATATCTGTCTTACCTGTTCATGTGTAGAGATGCCAAATCCCACGCATACAGGTTGAGTAGCATATCTCTTAATTAAAAACAGGTGCTCTTTGATATCCTTAGGGAGATTCCGTCGTACCCCAGTTACGCCGGTTAGGCACACATAATAAATGAAACCCCGGCTTAACCTTGCCGCCAGCTTAATACGTTCTCTACTAGAGGTGGGTGAAAGAAAATTAATCAGGTCAAGGCCGTATCTATGGGTCAACCTGCGCAAGGAAACGGCTTCCTCTAATGGTAGGTCGGGAATAATTATGCCGTCTACTCCGCTTTCACAAGCTACCTTGGCAAATTTTTCTTCACCAAAACAAAAAACCGGATTGTAGTAAGTCATCAGACAGATAGGGATATTTACCGACCTGCGTAGCTGCGCCACTAATTTAAGTATTCGTGGCAGTTGCACGTTCTTTTCTAAAGCCGCTTTTGATGATTCCTGAATAATCGGACCATCTGCAAGGGGGTCAGAAAAAGGCACTCCTAATTCTATGATATCTACACCTTGCCTTTCAAACTCCACCACTAAATCTTTTGAAGTTTTCAAATCCGGATAACCGGCGGTAATAAAAACGATAAACGCCTTTTTCTTGACCTGCTTCAACTCTTGGAATTTAAGCTCTATTCTATTCATAGATTAAGACGCTGAGCAACGGTATAAGAATCCTTGTCTCCTCTTCCTGATAAACATACAATAACTATAGAATTTTTATTTAACTTAGGCGCAAGTTGCGTCAGATAAAAAATAGCGTGCGCTGGTTCAAGCGCAGGGATAATCCCTTCTTTTTCAGAAAGAAGTCGGAATCCCTCCAAGGCCTGTCGGTCATTAACAGCTAAATACCTTGCCCTTCCTATCTTATGGTAATACGCATGTTCAGGACCTACCCCCGGATAATCAAGCCCGGCAGCTATGGAATGCGCGATTTTAATCTGTCCGAACCTGTCTTCCAAGACTTTTGATTTTGAACCATGGAGAACACCAACCTTACCGGCGACGATGGTTGCGGAATGTCTTCCTGAAGAGATACCTAACCCTGCTGCTTCTACACCGATGAATTTCACTTTTTTATCCGGAAAGAATGGACGGAATAGCCCCATCGCATTGCTCCCTCCCCCTACACAAGCAACCAGATAATCAGGGAGACGGCCTTCTTCTTTTAAAATCTGCCTGCGCGCCTCTCTTCCGATAACAGATTGAAACTCAGCTACCATCAAAGGATACGGATGCGGACCAGCAACGCTGCCTATAATATAATGGGTATTGCGTACGTTAGTCACCCAGTCGCGCAGGGCCTCGGTCATTGCGTCTTTAAGCGTCTTTGAACCGCTTTTTACCGGAATTACCCTGGCGCCTAACAATTTCATCCGAAAGACATTAAGCTCTTGCCTCTGAATATCCTCCTGGCCCATATAGATATCGCATTTTAAACCGAACAGGGCCGCTACTGTAGCTGTGGCCACTCCGTGTTGGCCAGCGCCTGTCTCGGCAATTACGCGCGGCTTTTTCATACGCAAAGCAAGCAACGCTTGGCCAAGTGTATTATTAATCTTATGCGCACCTGTGTGTAACAGGTCTTCTCTCTTTAGATAAATTCTGGCCCGCCCTAAATAGCGGCTAAGGTTTTTTGCCAGATATAAAGGCGTAGGTCTGCCAGCATAATTCCTCAGGCAATAATCAAGCTGCCTAAAAAACGTTTTATCCTGCCTTGCCTTTTTATACTCTCTCTCCAGTTCATCTAAGGCAAAAATCAGCGTCTCCGGCACATATCTTCCTCCAAAAATGCCGAAATGCCCTTTCTTATCCGGTAATCTCATTTGACCTCCAACTCAAAGGATATCCCTCCAATTTTCCGGCAATAAAGTTGTATACTAAAACCACAATGATACTGACAATAAAACTTGCTATTCCATAAAAGATAGGAAGGAACATAATGAATACCCAGGAATAGCCCCTCTTTAACTTTTCCGCCCGGCGATAAAACCGCAATGCTTAAAGGTATAAATATGGCCGCAGATATTACAAAATCCAATATATAGAGATAATCTTTACGTTTTGTAAAACAGCGAGTCTCTTTATCTGCGCCATTTTCCTTATTTGCTCTTTGTTACATCCTTCACCGCTCTCATAAATGCGGATATTTTTCTCGCACTCTTCTTGCGGGCGCTAAGTTGCACTGAAGTGGAAACATCTACCCATTGCGGTTTTAATAACTTTAAAACCCTTGCCACGTTTGCTACGTTTAATCCACCGGACAAAAATATCGGCTGCCTTATAATACAACGGTTTCAAATTCTCACCGATAACTCCAGTAAATATTATTCGGTTTTGGATGCTCATTTCTTTGGTAAGGTTTTCCAGATATCTCCTGAGTCTTCCATCCCCAACTAAAACTACCATGATGTCAGGATTTCTATTCATTATTATTGGGACACTTTTCACTAAAATATCTGGACCCTTATATGAAACTAG
>JAMWCI010000097.1 GCA_023818655.1 Candidatus Omnitrophota bacterium | reverse complement strand
ATCAGGGTGGGGATAAAAACTAACGAAAAAATCAGTGCGGCTGTTACCTCAAAGGAGAATCTTCCTTTTATCGTCAAGAAACTTACAATCAAGCCCAGACTTAACGTTAAAAGATATAGCGCAATCTTACTTTTATCCATATAATAAATAGTAAAGGGCCGGGCGTGAGGTTACTTTAAAGAGGCATACATTCTTTAATTGACGGAAAATCTTGTTTGGATAAATCTATGATAACTCTTTCTTTAACAGGTTCGCCATTTGCATCGCTAAGTATCATTATTATCGGTCGCAAGGGAAAACCTTCTTGCACGCTCACGACTCTGGCTACCTCATCTGTATCAAGTCTCACCAGGCTCCCTATCGGATAAACGGACATATTGTTTATAAATACCTTCATTAGTTCTGCATCAAACTCATTTTTCAGTTCCGTAACCATCAATTTTACCGCTTCATGTGTAGTAACGGCCGGCCGATGCGGACGATTGTGCGTCAAGGATTCGTAGGTATCTATTAATCCTAAGATTTTAGCGTAAGGGGTAATACCGTCAGAAACAATACCCAAGGGATACCCTTTGCCGTTGACCCGCTCATGATGCGCGCTTATTGTCTCTTTAACCACATCATTGACTGTATTAATCCTGTTGACTATCTCCGTACTCTTAGCAATATGCTGTTTAACCGTATTGCGTTCTTCCTCGCTTAGGATCCTTGGCTGACTGATAATCGGATACAAATCATGCATGCCGCTATCATAAAATATACTTGCCAGTCCAAGGTAGCTTAATCTGGATTTGTTAAATCCGATATCCAGTCCAATAACATAAGAAAGTATCAGCACATTTACTATATGATAAGGCAGGAAATATTCGTCTTTGCCCTTTTGATATATGTTGTTCAGTATATTATCGCCCATTATCACCTGGTTAAAAACATTATCCATTAACTCCTGCAGCTTATCCATAAATGGATTCAGGTCCTCTGCGGAATTTATCTTCTCTAAAAGTTCTTTTACAACCCTCACGGCATTTTCATATATCTCATCGGCCTTCTCCTGGCTATCTATACCGTGCTGCTTTACAGCGGCAATAAGCTTTTTTGAAATCAAAGAATGGTCCTGAATATCCTTTTCTCTGTTTATATCTGCTTGAAGGATCTTTTTCGGAAAACTGAGCGGTTCATCCTTACGGTCTTCATCTTGAGGGTTATGCGCGAGAACATTGTTGGCGGAGTCCTCTTCTTTCTTTTTTTGTGGATTTTCATGGCGGGAGTTATTACGCAATATATCAAACATTCTCGGCATATAATGACCTCTTCATATTTAAATCTGCCGCTACCTTCTCGGCTAAGTCCTTATCAATAACCTTGACCTCCTGGCCAAATCCTATTAAAAGGCACATATCGCAGGCATTATTCAAGTTCCTCGGGATACCATTAGAATAATTATAAATTATCTCAATCGCTTCTTTCGTAAATATCTCCGGATTGCCGCCGGCAACGTTAAGACGGTATCTTATATAATTTTCCGTCTCACTATTTGAAAGACCTGATAAATGATATTTTATGCCTAACCTCTGCCACAACTGCGGAATAGACCGTACTTTCGAGATTAACTCTGGCTGACCTATCAGGACAAGCGTAATAAGAAACTTGTTATTCAACTGAAAATTCAAGAATAATCTCACCTCTTCAAATGTTTCTACGTTTTTAATAATCTGGGCTTCGTCTATCAATATAACTGTTTTCTTTCCGGCGTTAAAGTTGTTGTAAACTATGTCCTGTATTGTATGCATAAGCTCAAACCTTGAACCTTTGACATGCTCGTTCTTTAACTGATAAGCTATCTCCTGGATAAATTGCATAGGCATAAGATGGGGATGTGTTATTAATGCCACCTCATATATATTATCCTTGATAAGCTCATCTATAATAATCCTGCTTAAGATGGTCTTGCCTGAACCGTAATCCCCAGTAAGCATTGCTGCTCCTTTTTCTTCCCTGATAGCGTAAAGCATACGGGTCAGGGCCTCCTCGTGTTGTCTGGAATAATACATAAATTTCGGGTCAGGCGTATTCTCAAATGGCTTTTCTTTTAACCCCCAATATTGTTCATACATTGGTTATACCTGTTTTTTCCCGTAGTGAAACCTTTCGTGTTCTCTCCCGTAGTATTTTCTCTGATAATAGTAGTAGGTATCCATTCCTATCTCGGGAGTAACATTGTTTAATATCACGCCTGAAAGCGAGCCTTTGCCTTTAACGCTCTCTATCTGTATCTTTGCCCTGCGCAGCGCTAATCTCGAGGCGACACCCGCCTTATACACTAACAAGACACCATCTGTTTTGGGTATAATTATGGAGGGCTCGCTAACCGCCAAAATCGGGGAGGTATCTATTAAGACTATATCGTATCTACTCCTGGCGTAATTTAATAATTCGTTCATCTTTTCGGAATTAAAGAGGGTTATAGGGTTGGGAAAAACAGAGCCAACAGTAAGTATATTGATATTATTCATCCAGGGCTTATCAATAATCTTTTCTGCCCCGGCTGTTCCTAAGATAATATCTGTGACGGTCTTTACCGCTTTATCAAAAGTAAGTTTACCTGTTAGCACATCCAATAAACCGTCCTCTTTATGCAACAGTCCAAAGACCTTATGGATGCTTGCCCTCCGAGTATCTGCATCTATAATCAATGTCTTGTATCCCATCTGGGCAAAGATTATACCTAAATTGGAAACAACTAATGTCTTGCCTTCTTCGGGATTACAGCTAGTTACCAAGAGTATTGTTTCTCTTATTTTTTCACCCTTGCCAAACATAACCTGGATATTCACGCTCAAGATACGAAAGGCCTCTAAGAATATAGAGGCGAATTTCTGCTCCAAGATTGAGACTGATGTTCCATATCCCCTCTTTTTCTTATGATAAACGCCTTTAACTAAAGGTTCCCGCCACCATCTTTTTTTCTTGCTTGTCTCTGTGTCCTTTGGAGAGCAAAATGGGATAACCCCTAAAACGTTTGTCCTTAAGAATGCCTCGATATCGTCTATCCTACCTATAGAGGTATCAAGATGCTCAACCAACATAGCCATAGTTACGCTAAACACCAATCCCAGCACAATCCCTACGGTATAACCTCTCTTCTTGTTTGGAGAAAATGGTTCCTTGGGCGGCAGGGCGGGATTCACAATAAATATATTATCCACCTTCTCTGCTTCTTTTATCTCTGCCTCAGGCAGTTTCTGTTTCAAAGCGGTATACAGCGTCTCTGTTATAGCGATATCTCTTTTTAAGATTCCGTATTCAAACTCCTCTTGAGGCAGAGACCTAAGCTGCGCCTTTAAATCTTTTAACTGCTCGGTTATGCGGGTTACATCCGGATGCTTTTCTGTAAATTTAGTCAATAATTCTGTGCGCTTTTGTTCCAGAGAGTAAATCTGATTTACCAAGTTTACGCCAATACCAACTGCGCCGCGCATAGTGAGCACCCTTAACCGCTCATCTTGCTCTTTTAGTTTTTTAGAAACATCCTCCAGGGTCTTGCTTATAAAAATTTTCACATTGCGCGTCCGCTGATTCTTCTGCTCTATGTTGATCTTTTTAAATTCCAAGGCTATGCTATTTGCCAAACTAGCTGCCTGATACGGGTCGTTTGATTGAACATTCAACTTTATTATATTGCTATTTTCTAAAACAGTTGCTGAAACGCTATCCGCTATATTAGCGATAATCGAGTTCTTCTGGTCTTGGGGGGTATTCTCCTTTATTATACCCAAGTTCTTTGCCGCGGCTTCTATTACGGGGATACTAACAATTTGTTTTGCGTAATCAGATAAATTTGTCTCTGGCCAGACTCCATAGAAACTGTTGGGAAAGACAATCTCTGAAGGAAGCCCAAGATAAGGGTCAACCTTTAATAACAGGCTAGCCATATACATTGGCATCTGGGCGCTAATATATGCGCCTATGACTAAGAAAACTGACAGAAAAGAAATAACAACAATTCCTCTTCTTTTCAGAAAGATATTCCAATAATCACGTAGATTTAACTCGTGTAACTGGGCCATTAGTAATTTTTATTTACAGCCTTATTTTTTATTCTTAAACCAGTATTCATATTCCTTCCCAAAATTAGACCCTATCACTCCCATCTGAAATGCCGATACAAGCGTGTTTATCGTTGGGGCTATGTTTTCCAGAAACTTGTTGAAATCGGATATGGCAGCCCGTGGCACATATACCAAATCATTTGGCTGAAGCAACATCTCTGCGCTACTAGTGCCGTCCTTAATTGCCTTGAGTAGATTTAGTCTACGCACCTTTGGATGTTCAGTAAAATTATCGCTGACCACAATCACGCTGTCGCGCTTTGCGCTTTGATTAAAATCTCCGCTCATGGCTATAGCTTCAATAACGCTTAAAGTACCTGCAAAAGTGTAGACGCCGGGAAAATTTACCTCGCCAAGCACAATTATTTTATTTCCCGCTGTTTCCTTTATGGATACAGTTATTTCCGGAGACCTTATATATTGCGAAAGTCTCTCTCTCAATACATCCTGCAGCTGATCTATAGTTAAACCCGCTGCCTGGATAGTGCCTATTAAAGGATAGGATAATTTCCCATCCGGCCTCACATTGATATCCCTAGAGAGATCGGGATTTTGCCAGACGAAAATCTCAAGCTTGTCTCCAGCACCTATATAGTATTGGGGAATTGTTCCGCCAACGGTTGTATGTTTTGGTTGAGCTACCGTTCCCTGCGCCGTAGTTCTTAATCTTAAGAATTCTTGGCCTTGAGAAAATACTGGCGGAGGACAAAGAGAGACTATTAAGAAAATAAGGACGGTGAAAAAATAGATAAAGGTCCTTTTCTTGTGTGTAAAATTCCTTGGCATGTTTTTACAACTTAATATAACACATAATGTTAGCGTAGTCAAGGATTTTAAGAATGAAGTTAAGCAAGCAATATTTCGCACTTTTGTTTTAAACTATCTCTCTTAGGCTGTTTTATTGGTTTTAAGTTTATATGTTTTATAAGCCCAAAATCCAAAGGTTAAGGCCGCGTTCGTTTTTGAAGTAACCCTGTATTTTAATACGCCTGCGTATCTCCTCAAAGAAGCGCTCTAAGTGATTAGTGGTAGAAATCACGGAGCGCACCTCCTTTGGAAAATCATAAAAGTTAAGCGTATGGTAGAACTCATCCTGGA
>JAMWCI010000096.1 GCA_023818655.1 Candidatus Omnitrophota bacterium | reverse complement strand
CACCCCATCTCGCGCTACATCCGGGAGCAGATTCGCCTGGGCCAGTTGGGACGGCTGCGGTACCTGACCGGACAGTTCATGGGGTTCAAGCGCGGGATTCTTTGCGGGTACAGTTGAAAGATAGACAGTGATGGTAGAGAGAATAAACGCATTGCTAAAAAACTGGCAGAAGAGGAATATAAGCGGATTTTATTTTCCAGATAAAGAAAAGGCAATCGAAAAAATATTGGAACTTATCCCTTCTGGCGCCAGCATTGGTATCTCGGGTTCGCAGACCATTGCGGAGTTAGATATAGTGGATAGACTGAGTAGTAGAGGCAATTGCGTTTTTGACCAGTATAAGAAAGGTCTGACTCTTCAGGAAAGCAGGCAGATGCGTCAGGCAGGTATAGGCGCGGATTTTTACCTGACCAGCGCCAATGCCATCTCAGAAAACGGAGAACTCGTGTTTTTCAGCGCTTTTGGCCAGCGTATTGCGGGTATCGCAAATGCGCGCAACGTCATAGTGATATGCGGTATTAATAAACTCGCTGCTAATCTCCAAGACGCTGTAAAACGGGCAAGGGAATACGTTACCCCTCTTAATTGCCGCAGGCTTGAGTGGAATACGCCTTGTGTAAAAGACGGTATCTGCCGTAATTCCATATGTCTTTTTCCAGAATACAAAAGGATGTGTTGTCAGGTGCTTATTATAGAAGCAGAGACTGCCCCTGATAGATTGAAGGTGTTTCTGATAGGTCAACCTTTGGGATTTTAAGGAGAGCGCATGAAGACTAAAAGAGAATTCTACAGGTTGGTGGAGGAAATCTGTCAGAAAGACCGGCGTTATAAAGTAGATGCCTATGAGTTTTTAATGGAGGCTTTATATTTCACCCAGTCAAGGCTAAAGAGAAAAGGACACGTTAAAGGGGTAGAGCTAACCGAAGGTCTGCGCGATTTTGCTGTAAAAAAATACGGCCCTATGGCTAGGACAGTATTAGCCCACTGGGGGATAACTAATACGCGTGATTTTGGCAATATCGTTTTTAATATGATTGACAAGCAATTACTTTCCAAAACCGACGATGACTCCATAGAGGATTTTAACGACGTTTACGATTTCGATAAGGCATTTGAAAAAGTGGTCCGGCAGAGCATTATTGACGCCTTAAAAAAGAAGAAGAAAGACTATGAACGGCAGTATTCCAAAGGTTTTGGCTACTGGCATTGGTAGTCTTCCGCATCAACGCGCCGAAGAGGCAGTGGAGTTGATTTTTAAATATCTGCCTTCTTTGCCGTTCTGGCCGCAACTACCCAGCCGCAGTTTTAAAGAAGGTATGATTGCCCAGTTCAGCGAGAACATTCCTTTTTTAAAAATAGGTCCCAAAAGAACAGATTTTTCCATATCCGAGGATGGAATGGAGGAGTTTTACGGACAATTAATCGCAGATAATCTGGACTATTTCAGGATAAGCCCTGAGTATGCCGCCGGCCTTTACGCCTTCCGCCAGAAATTAGAAAGTAGTAATTTGAGAGAGGTCTTTTTTATAAAGTGCCAGATTACCGGTCCTTTCACCTTTGCCGGGGCTATAAAGGACGGGCGGGGTATGGCGCTTTTGCATGATAAGGTATTGATGCAGGCGGTAACAAAAGCCATGGTTATGAAGGCGCGCTGGCAGATAGATTTTTTTAAGCAATTTGGCAAGAAGATAATTATGTTTATCGACGAGCCATATCTGGCCTGCTTTGGTTCTGCCTATACGCCGATAAACAGGAATGAGGTAATAACGGTTCTTAGCGAATGCGCCAGCGCCATAAAATCCCCTGATGTGTTAGTGGGGGTGCATTGCTGCGGAAATACCGACTGGTCTATATTTACAGAAGTGGCTGAGATTAGCATTATTAGTTTTGATGCCTTTGATTATGTAGAGAGGCTTATACTTTATGCCGAAGACTTGAAGCGATTCTCTGAGCGGGGAGGGATTCTTTGTTGGGGCATAGTGCCAGCAGGTTCATTTACCGGGTGGGAGAACAAGCTTTTGCTGTTAGAAAAAATTAAGCAGGCAACTAAGGCTTTGGAAAAGAAAGGGTTAGACAGAGAATTGTTAGTCAAAAATTTTTTTATCAGCCCGGCTTGCGGCTTGGGCACGCTTACATCCCAGAAAGCAGAACAGATATTTATCCTTCTTTCCGAAACCGTCGCTCTTATTAACAGTGAACTTCAATAAACGCATTGTCCGGATGTAGTTTTTAGTCTAATCCCTATGGCATGGATAAGATAAGAGAGATGAAAGAGTTATACTTTATTGGTAAATGCAGAAAGTAGGGTTTTTAATACGCAATCCCTGTCTTTAAATTAACCTTTAAAATATAACTAAATTTTTCGTATTGTACGTTTCGCACGCATTAAGACTTGACAATTATTCATAGTTCTCATACCATATAACTAATAAATAGATATAAACAGTAGATTTTTTAAATTATCGATATGCCGAAAAGGAGCCGTTAGATTATGGACAGGGAAAGGATAGAGTTTGAAAACGAGATTTTGAATAAGCTAAGCGGAAAGATATTTCTCCTGCAGGACCTTGAACGTAAACAGGAGGTTATTTTTGAAGCATTCCTGGAGGTTTATAATTCCAGCCGTTTCAATAAGTTTATTAAGAAAAATAAGGGCTTGGATATGAGAAAATTCTTTAATGAATTTCTTTCCTACGGGGTCATTGATGATTTTCTGGATGACCTTGAAGTAGAAGATATTATGATTAATTCCACCCAACCCATATATATACACAAGACTACAAAGGGATTGATGAAGACTGAAAAAAAATTTAATTCTCGCGAAGAGCTGGACTTATTTATACGCAAATTAATAATATTCTCCGGTAGGCAGACGATAAAGAAGATTAATAACGTGGAGCTTTCCAATATCAAGGGCAGGGTAAATATTGTCTATTCGCCTTTTGGCCCGCAGATAACCATTACCCGGGCAAAAGAAAGGCCTCTTAGCATCACCGAGTTGATACAGAACGGTACCTTGCCGTCAGAAATTGCAGCCCAGCTCTGGATGTATGTGGAGGGATTAAGGGTAAGACCGGCAAATATTATTATTGCCGGTGGGCCGGGAGCAGGCAAAACAACTCTGCTTAATGCCATTTTGAGTTTTTTCCCTTCCAATGAGCGTACGGTGGTAATAGAGGATATATTGGAATTGAATACAAGGGTATTAGAAAACTGTTCCCGGCTGGAAAGCGACGAGGATGTTAATTTGGCGGATCTCGTTAAAAATTCGCTGCGTATGCGTCCAGACAGGGTGATAGTAGGCGAGGTCAGAGGAAAGGAGGCTCAGGATTTGATGACCGCGATGAATATAGGCAAATATTGTATGGGAACTCTGCATGCCTCTACCGCCCGCGAGACGATACTCCGCTTGGAAAATGAACCGATGTGTGTTCCTTCTGTATTGGTAAGTCTGGTGGATGTTATTGTAATTATGCGTCGTTTTAATAGCGACGGTAAAATAAAGAGAGTAGTGGGTGAACTCGTGGAGATTGGCGGGATGGAACAGAAAAATGTGTTGCTCTCGTCACTCTGGAATTACGATTTATCTTCTTCGATTTTCCATGAATCAATAGTCAGTAGTATCTACAGGGATAAGATTGCCAATGTGAGCGGTCGCACCTCCAAAGAGATAATGGAAGAGATAAAAATAAGAAAAAAAATAATTGATAGAGTTATAGAGCTAGGTATATTTAATATTGATAAGCTAACCAAGATTTTTCAGGATTATTCAGATAATCCAAAACATATTATTGAAGAGTTAGGAGTAAGTTGTTCTCAAGGATAACTCATTTATTAGATAATATGCTTTTTAACGTATAATAAATACAAAAAAATGTCTATTCATATACCACGAGAGAGGAGACTGATATGTTGGATTTATTAATGGAACAGTGTCTTAAAATAACCTTATACGGTATTTACACTATCGTGCTAATCTTGAGTATTATCTTTACCGTTTCTCTGGAATTTTATTCTAAGATAGAAGTAAAAATAGAGTCCACGATATTTAGGTCTCCGACGTATAGCCTGCTTGATGAAAATATAACTATCCTTGATGATTTGATGAAGGATAATCATGTGTTAGTAGGCAGTATTATGGTCATACTTTGCATATTTGATTTTGTCGCCTGTCAGTATATCACAGCAAATTTTATAGGTTCTTCGTTTTTATAACGATATTTACATAATCAGGTTAAAATCTTTGAAGCGCGCCTGTAGCTCAACTGGATAGAGCACTAGCCTACGGAGCTAGGTGTTGCTGGTTCAACTCCAGCCAGGCGCATTTTTATGAATAGTCATAACCATCATAATGATAAAGGTCAATAGAGTGGATGAATTATTTATGCGGGAGGCTTTGAAGGAGGCAGAGAAAGCCGCTGAAGAAGACGAGGTTCCGGTAGGCTGCATTGTTGTCCATAAAAGAAAAATTATTGCCAGCGGTCATAATCAAGTCGAACGTTTAAGAGATCCCACCGCGCATGCGGAGATGCTTGCCCTTACCTCCGCCGCCAATTACCTAGGGACGAAATGGTTGAATGATGCCTCTGTATATGTTACAATTGAGCCGTGTAGTATGTGCGCAGGTGCCATGGTGCTTGCGCGCATTAAAAATCTTTATTTTGGCGCGCTGGATCCTAAAACCGGAGCCTGTGGTTCGGTGCTAAATATTATAAATAACAGGAAACTGAATCACCGCGTAAAGGCAATAGGTGGCATCCTAGAGAAAGAGTGCAGTTCTTTCTTAAGAGAGTTTTTTAAAAGTAAACGCCTTCCAAAGAGACTAAGGAGATTGACAAGCTAATATAGTAACGATATAGGAGAGGTGGCTGAGTGGTTGAAAGCAGTTGCCTGCTAAGCAATTGGTCGGGGTAACCTGACCCCTGGGTTCGAATCCCAGCCTCTCCGCCAAAACTTTGTTATTTTTTTCAGATTAAATATGGCTTATACAGTCTTGGCTTTAAAATGGCGGCCGAATAATTTTGACGAGATTGTCGGTCAGAATCATATAACCTCTACCCTTAAAAATGCAATCAAAAATAACCGTCTTGCCAATGCTTATCTATTCGCTGGTCCCCGCGGAGTAGGCAAGACCTCTACCGCCAGAATATTAGCCAAAGCGCTTAATTGTAAAGAAGGCCCTACCGTAAATCCCTGCCAGAAATGTTCTTCCTGTGTGGAGATTAGCCAGGGGCGCAGCCTCGACGTCATTGAGATAGACGGCGCTTCAAATAGAGGTATTGATGAAATTAGGGTGCT
>JAMWCI010000095.1 GCA_023818655.1 Candidatus Omnitrophota bacterium | reverse complement strand
AAATCGGCTGCTTTAGAAATAGATTCTCGGCCGAGAGATACATATTTGGTTTAACCAAGCTCATTTACCATAACTTAGAGGATGTAGCTTTAAATGAACCTTTACACACTTTTTGCTTGTAATGTCTCTTGTGGTATAATAAAAATTATGAAGGAAATATTTATCCGTGATGACGACGTATATAGATATAGTAAAATATTCCTTGAGTTATTTAATTTCTTGAAAGTGCACCATCTTCCTGTAGTCTATGCTGTAGTTCCTGCATTAGCAGATAGCCTGGTTATCCAAATCCTAAACAAAGAAAAAAACAGAAATCCTTTTTTGTTTGATATAGTACAACATGGTTGGAAGCATAAAAACTATAGCAAAAACCTGCTACATAAATATGAGTTTGGTCATCTGCGCAGTTACAGACAACAAGAAAAAGATATACGGATGGGCTATCAAGTAATGTCTCGTCTCTTTGCTAATAATTTTCTCCCCGCCTTTGTCCCTCCCTATCACGGTTATAATCAGGACACCTTAAAAATAATAAAAACAATGAAAATACCTGTATTTTCTGCAGGTAAACCTACCGGTATTGTTCAAGAAGACTTCATTGATCTACCTGCCCAAATATCGCTCAATGACTATACGGTTTACGGCCGACCTATTTCCATGGAGGCTAAAAGGATGATTGCAGGCTTTTTAAACCGACTTGCCCAAAAAAACGACCAACGTATAGGCATGGTCTTCCATCACGATGCAATTAAGAACAAAAGACAATTCAATGAATTAAAGATATTCTTTCTCTTCTTGAAAAAGATGGAAAAGGAAGACTTGATTAAAATAACGCTCTTTTCAGAAATCCTCTGCAAAAGAAAAAAGGCGGTTCCTTAATGCTTTCTCTAGCTCTTTCAGATTTACCTTTTTATTCTTAAAATTCTCCACACAGAAATCAAAATTAAAAAGAATCATCTTGCCGAGATTATGCTTCTTATCTAATTGATGATAAAGACTGAACGCTAAGTCAAACCAATTATCCAGATTCTCTTTATTCTCATTTATGGCTTTAAGGAAATACCTCTCTGCCCCCTTGAAATCCTCTTTTATATAATAGAGGTAACCTGCCATAGCGTAAGTAAGTTCGCTTTTTTCAGAAACCAACCAATATTTCATCTTTTTCATCAACACATGCAAAAGTCTAGGATTATCAAATATTTTTTCAGCAAGACACGAGAATATAATATCCTTTCTTAAGTTAAAATCACAAACTCTGTTGGTGGGATGCAAAGGTTTGAAACCAGCAATCATCATAAAATCTTTTTCTACGCTATACATATGTTTTCCTTCTGGTTGCTTTTGAAAATACCGGTATAAATTCCTTATCCCCTATTCTTTCTGCATACCTTGTATAAACACCCTCGCAAACCTTATAAAAAATACAGCGTATGCATTTAGCAAATTTTTGTTTTTGCGCCTGTCTCTCTTGAAAAGAGTAATACAAAGTGTAGTTGTTTTTACTGACGGGGTAAATACCGCACCTACGGTATTTGTCTGTGCGCATGTCCTCCAGAATGAATTTTCTTACCTCCGCTTCGACGCAACAATACGGAACACCTTCCACGGTTATCTCTAATTCTTTTTTCTTCATAAGTATCCCTACGGATTCATACAAATATGGCCTTACTTCAGAATAACGGGGCACTATTAAATCAAAATAGGTAAAAGTCCTGCCATAAGGCGTAAGATAAACAAACCATATCTCATCTACTTTAAGCTTGCACAGCCAGCGACCGGTAGTAGGCAACTCTTTATAATTCAGCTTTGTTATCATTATCTTTACCGCTATATGCGGACAAAATTCTCTTAAATTACATATCGCCCTTACCGTTTCATAGAAACTGCCGTTAATACCGGTAATGAAATCATGTTGCCTAGGCTTATAACTCTCTAAATGCGTAATAATATCTAAGTTGAAATGTTTTATCCTTCGGCATAAATCCTTATCCGCAAAAAGTCTCGCATTAGTCTGAAGGGTAATCTTATATCCCAGCTCATAACAGAGCTCCAATAAACTAAAGATGTCTTTTCTTAAAAGCGGCTCTCCCCCTGTCAATGTAACGCTGTCATAGAAATTCCTGTATTTTTCCAGAATCCTTTTTAAAAATTGGAAATTTACAAATTCTCTCGGCGCATTGTCTCCTGTTACGCAGAAAATACAGTGGTTATTGCATAGGTATCCGGTTTTAAGAACCACGCTTTTGGATTCTTTTCCTAGAATCTCCCTATACAAATTCTCAATATCTTTTGCATAAGTATCGATATCTTTGGCTATAAAAACATCGTTTTTTATTTTTTTGATTCTGCGCAGGATAACTCCTTTCATTATCTTTACCAACTCCTGCGTATCTCTAAAAACCCTGGAGCTTTTATTACCTTCAATTTTTTCAATCATACTCTTTCTATTGGAAATAATGACCGGGATTCTATAGAAGAATGCTTCCAGTAAAGTCATTGGTCCGGTCTCTTCCCACAAAGATGGAATAATCAACCAGTCAATCTTGCTAAAAAAACGACTATACAGCTTTTCGTAACGAATATTCTCAAGTATCGTTGTCTTTCCATGTTGCTGAAGCTTATCAAGTTCAATATTTTTATCCCACTCAGCGGAATTACGATGATGTATAGCCATTATCAACTTAAAATTATAAGAAGAAAGTCTGACAACGGCATCTGTAATAACCCCTATACCTTTTATATAAGCGGCTGTTCCCAGGAACCCAAAAGTCACCACCTTCTTTTCTTTTCTGCTTTCTTTGCGTATCTTGGGCAGCGAGACACCGTAATATAAGACGGTAAACCTTTCATTTTTTCCCACGAGTTGTTCAAGTTTATCCTTTTGCATATAAGAACAGCAAATTACCTTATTGCACATATTAATCATCCTTAAAGCTAAATCTTGACGTAGTTTGTTGAATTCCTTTAGACTCTTTGCCTCTCTGTTGGCATGATAATGACAACTCTGGCAATTACATTCTCTGAGCGAACTTATATTACAGGGATTCATTCCATCATGCATTGTTCCGCGGATACAAAAAAGGGAGTGGTCATGCAAAACCAGAACCCTTTTTATTCCAAAAGCGCAGGCCACAGATAGTATAGGGCTGAGGTTAACTCCCGAAAAAAGATGAATATGGACGATATGGGGCCTATATTTTTTAAACAGATTGTAAAATACGCCTTCAAGTTGCTTGTCTTGATGATAAATTACGGATTTACTCACATTTATTTCAATAAAATTAACCATTTCATCCCTGTATTCTCTCAATATCGAAGTATCGTTATTGTCGATAATGGTCAACGCAAGCAAGAAAACAGAATTATTTTTTGCCTGTTCCCTGATTAAACCCCAAGAGCAGGGATGATATTTGTTGGGTGATATATGCAAAATCTTCATAGTCACTAAAAGAATTGAATTAAGAAGGGATACTCTGGAGCAAAATTATTATTAAAGGGGATACTGATACTCTTTATCTTTTTGTTTTTACGATATATATTCAACATCATGCCTTGCAATTCCAAAGAATCCCCTTCTGCCAAAACTTTTCCGTATATATCTTGCGCCTTATCCGGAGAAGGAAAATAAACCTTATTATATTTTATAAATCTACCGCGCATTACCCCCTCAAAAGCATAAAACTTCCTTTCATAAAATACCAGAAACGGCATTTTAAGATACTTATCTGTTAATCGCACGTATCCCGACTCCCTTTTTTCTATTTCATACCTTAACCTGCCAGCAAGTTTTATAGTTTGGAAACAATCATAACCACATGGCATATGGTAGATATAAGAAAAAGAGGTGTCTTTAAGAAAAGGATTGCAGAGAAAAGAAGGTTTATTCTGCGTATTTCTATATATTTCATAAAGATGACTGAATTTAAGCCAATTGTTATACTTGCGATAAAATTTTATGCAACATTCGGGATAACCCAGCGCATAGCCGTATTTTAAACTGTCTATGCGGGGTTGGATTATCATCCTACCCTTTATAATCACAGGATACCACATACCTTTTTTTAGAAGGGACCTATCTTTAGAGATAAATAAATGCACCTTTCCGTCTATTCCGGAGTCCAAAGGAACTCCAAAAGCACTAGTTGTGGTAATATATTCTTTACCCAGTACACTAGAAGAAACTTTATCTTTGGGAATGCCCAGAAAAATGATATCTTCCCTGACCTTAAGGCGGTATTTGCGACAGACCTTCTTAAACTCGTCAACCTTGGCTACCGGAATCCAGTCGTCCATCAGTGGTTTTATCCCCAGAACAGTAGCCATAAACATGGAGAATTGACTAGAGTCCCCTTTTACTTCTACATATTCCCGGCAAAATGACCTTGGAAAATATTTTTGAAAAAACATAAGCTTTATTATATAATGAAATTGTCTTAGAGTAAACTAATTGTTTTCACATGTCCATCCAAACAGAATCTTATCTTTACCCTCTTGCAGACATTTTACGCGATAGAGTATCCACAGGACCGCAAAATGCTATTTTAAATATAAATTCGGTATGTAATTTAAAGTGTGAGTTCTGCTGGATTCATTCCCCCTTGCTTAAAACTAAAATGCCAAAAACTATAATGCCGTTGAGTTATATTGAAAAGATAGTTAGACAACTAAAAGAACTTGGTGTAAAAGCCGTTTCGCTAAGCGCAGATGGCGAACCTGCATTACATCCGCAGATTAAGAAAATAATAGACATCATAAAAAATAACGGCATTTCTCTGCGCATCACTACTAATCTTACTTTTGGTAAAAACGAATTATTCTCCAGCTTTGCCAAGGCGGATATACTCGTAGTCAATCTCTCTGCTCCCGATGCCAAGCTCTACCGTAAATTCTGCAGTCCCGTAAGTGAAAAACCCTTTCTGAATTTAGCGCATAATTTAAAAATGTTTTCCACTCTCTTTAGAAAAAGGGGGAAACCTAATATAATACTTAACTACATAATCACGAGAAATAATTACGTTTATATAGAAAAGATGCTGGATTTTGCAGATTCGCTTAAGCTGCCTTTTATCAGGTTCCGGATACTGGATACGACGTTAGAGACAAAAAAGCTTTTCCTTACCCATGAAGAAATCCTTGAATTGCATAGCATAATAAATAAAATCTCCCGTAGTAACTATAGCGTAAAACACGACCTTAGAAACCTATTGGCATTCAGGAAAAAGGCAGATTTTAATTTAAAACGCTGCTTTATCGGCTGGCTCGCGCTTTCCATTGAAAACAATGGAGATATTGTCTTCTGCTGTCAAAATCCATGGCTTAAAATTGGAAACTGGAAACGCGACTCGCTAAA
>JAMWCI010000094.1 GCA_023818655.1 Candidatus Omnitrophota bacterium | reverse complement strand
GCACAAACTCAGTCCTTATACCGAGCTCAAAGGCTCTATCTTGTAACCGCCTCCTAATAAGCTCCTGGAAGCCATTTGCTTCGATGGCGAATTTCCTGAACTTATACCTTTCACAGAAGGCAAGAATATCCGTAATCAGCCTATCGGGATTACGATGGCAGATATCCGCCTCAAGGATGTAATAGACTCTGTCCTTGTAGCCGACAATGACTATGGCGGAGTTATCTCCTCTTACTGCGTCTTTTCCCATGGCAGGATCGCATGCGCAGAAGAAGCACTGGCCGTCCTTGCTTAAGAACTCAAGGAGCGCCTCAAGCGAGGAGAATCTGTCATTCCAGTAATGAAACCCCTCCACATCCAAGGCAAGGTCGCTGGCATCAGGAGGGGTGTTTTGCATCTCTGAGAGAAACGCGATCTCATTCTGGAAATACTCCATCATCAGCTGAAACAGACTCCAATGCTCAGGCCATAAGGTCCTTGCACCTTCATCCATGCTTGGTTTGTTGTCCTGGTAGTATTGTAGCGCTCCAGCAGGGCCGCTAGTGCCTCGGTACAGCTCCTGTTCTGTGTAAATGCGCCAGCAAACCTGCCATAAGTGCATATGCTTTGGCCATTGCTCAATTGCCTGATAGCGTATGGTTGTATCCCAACCAGAGGCCTTGCCCTCTTTGATAATCTCACCCAAAAGCGAGAAGGAGTTAAGCACATTCCCCAGAAAGAGATAGTTGGTCTGGTTTGTACCCACGCGTAAGACCGACTTATTCAGCCAGCTCTTCATCTTTTCTTTGGTCTCAACAGAAAACATATTTTCGCTTGCCTCAAGATCATCCAAGATGACTAAGCTAGGGCGATAGGGTCCATGTTTTCTGCCTCGGATTTGCTGACCGTAACCAAGAGCAAGGATTTGGATTCCGTTTCTGGTGACTATACAGTTTTGCGTCCAGCGCGGTGGCTTGGGCGCGCCTTCGGATTCAAATATCTCAGGAAAAGTCTCCTGAAAGCCCACGTTGCCGGTAAGCTCGCGCTTAAGGTTATCGAGTATCTGTATAGCCTGTGAGGCAGTGTGGCTTACGATTACGATGAACTGCTCTTTGCCGTAGCAGACACAGTAAGGAAGATAAATATTGGTAAAAAGTGTGGTTTTCCCAAATTGCCTCGGCGCAGCCAAGGCAACCCTTCTACCTCTCTCTGAAAGCATCCTTAACGCCAAATCATACAGCTCTAAATGCCTCTTTGAAGGCGGTTGGGTAAGGTAATGCGGGGTGAATAATTTGGCAAAGGAAAGTAACGATTTTTCCGCAACCTTCCTGCGCAACTGGTATGCCTGATTATAGATATTCTCATTCATCGCTATCCTCCTTCCTTTTAGTTAAAAGTTTCTGCTCTTCCGAGATCTTGTTGACCTGATAGATTATTTCTGCCTTCTCTACCTTCATATTCAGATCGTTTATCTCCTGCTCAAGCTCAGGGGTTAATACCCCGTTCTCCTTTGCCGTCTTTTCAATATCGATAACCATGGTCTTTACCTCTAAGAGGGTTTTTTCTTCATCGGCTTGATTTACCTGATGCAGGAATTCGCCCTTTATTTCTTTTGGCCTAAGAGGCAGATAACCCAGGCTTTGTAAGGTAATCATCTTATCCACAATCACCTTCCAGGCGGCAAGCTCACCGTTAATTTTCTCTGGAATCGATGCGGAAGGCAGACGCGCTGCCCTTACCAAAGCTTGCCAGTGCTGATCTGCCAGGTAAACAAATTCACCCACAGTTGCCTTTACAAACTCAGGGCTTGTGCTTTTGGCTATCTCCTCTTTTTTCTTTTTTATATACCTATATATGGTCTTTTCTGTGCAGCCAAATATTTGTGAAATCTGATATTTGCTGTAACCCTCATTGCGTAGCAGCCAGGCAAGTTCTTTACGCGTATCCACATCGAGTGAGGCAGGGTCCAGCGTCCCATCCTTAATCCGCTGTAACTGCGTAAGTAAAGGCGCCTGGGGGCTATCTTGTTTATTATTTTCTGTGGTCATTTTGCTTCCTCCTTTAAATATTTGGCTTTAATTTCAGCTGAGACTTTATCCGGCGCATAGGCGATGTATCTTTTTACTATCGCATCACAGTAGGCTTCTGATATCTCACAGGCAAAACAGCGTCGGTTGAGACTTTCTGCGGCGATGATTGTTGATCCTGAGCCAGCGAATGTTTCGATTAAAATATCGCCTCTTTGGGAACTATTCCTGATTGCCCTCTGCGATAAGCACACAGGTTTTTGAGTCGGATGGATCAGACTAGATGCTGGGTCTCTTTTAACCTGCCAAAGAGTTGTCTCGTTATGAGGGCCATACCAAAAGTGCCTGCCTTGGCCTTTCTTCCAACCGTAAAGACAAAATTCAACCTGTTGGTTATAGTCTGCGTAGGAGATGGAAAAATGCTCAGGCTTTGCCCACACAATTACAGAGCCCACGCAAAAACCGTGTTTTAGAAGCATTAGATACATTGGCCCAAACTGCCGGTGCCCATTCCAGATGTAAATGGGGCTTCCTGGGATTAAATATTCATTCACATTGACTAATACCTGCTCAAGCCACTTTTCGTATTCCGCTTGAGGTAAGTCATCTTTGTAAATCTTCTCCCACTTTGGCGGCTTGTTGCGACGGTTTCGCTTTGTAGGACGGCTGTTCTTGTAGCGGCAATTAAAAGGTGGGTCTGTAAACCACATCTGCGCCTTATGACCATCCATAAGCAGTTTTATATCTTCTGGATTAGCTGAATCGCCGCAAAGAAGACGATGTTCGCCTAACAAGATCAAATCCCCTCTCTTGGTAACCGGCGAACTAATTGTCTTTACCGCTTCATTAAAATCATAATTATCTTCCCTTTTTGGCTGAACATACATATCCAGAAGCGAACTAAGTTCAGCTGAGGTGAAACCTGTGGTTTCAATCTTAAAGGATGGAAAGCTTGTCATTTCTTGAAGCAGAGAAGCAAGGCTTTCATAATCCCATTCTCCTTGGACCTTGTTGAGGGCCAAATTCAAAGCCTTCTCCTGTTCAGGATCCAAGTCTACAACCGATACCTCAACCTCTTTAACGCCTTTTTTTATTAAGATCTTTATCCGCTGATAGCCGCCGACCAGATTTCCGCTACGCTGATTCCAAATCAATGGATCGACAAGCCCGTACGTAGCAATGCTATTCTCAATTCGCTTATAGGCTGGATCATGTTCTTGCAGGTCTTTCCTCGGGTTATACTTAGCGATGTTTATTTGACTAATGGGTATTTTTCTGATTTCCATTTAAACGCCTCCTTTTTAGTTAAAGTGTTGATAATTTTTAGGGAGGCGGCCTTTACCTATATATATAAAACAAAGGCCACCGCCTGAGATCCTATTACACAATTTCAGCCCCAAACGGTGGCCTGGACTTTATTTTTGGCCACGTAACTTAAAGGTTAATCTAACAGCGTCTTTTCGTTAACCGCTATAAACTCTTTCATCTCCTTTCCCGGATAATGAAAAAGGCGGCTGTTAATCAACCTTCAAGTTCAATCAACAGCCGCCCTCAAGTGCGCGGGATGTGTTTCTCAATTTCAGATTCAAATCATCAAATCAACCTAGTTATCAAGAACAAATTAAGTATAACATATAATTGTGGCTTGTCAAGGTATTACTAAAAAGCCGCGTCTTTTACAAATTTGCAGTAAATACACTCCTGATTAGCCTGAGGAATTACCCCATCAATGGTACTCTTAGCATCGATTATAGCCTTTTCAACCCAACTACTATCCCACTCCAAGGGCTCAAGGAAGAGGTCAAACGAAAGCTTTCCTTCAGCGAAGCCGCCGTTCTTATTTACCTGGGCAAAGAGAAAATAGCCGGTTCTTGAAACCTTATATCCATTTTGCTGGAGTAGCCAACAGTAAATTTCCAGTTGCTTTTTATATTCAGGGTAAATCTGATGCTGGTTGGCACCGGTGGCTTTATAATCCACAACGATAAGTTCTCCGGCAGGGTTAACCCAAACATCATCTACAGCGCCGTATACCAGAAAATCAGTAGCCTTGTGATGAAACTGAACACCGGTGAAATTATGCCTCCAGGCAGCAATCTGGTCACATTTGTAAGGGATGGCATCGATGTTATATTTCTTAATGAGATAATGCGCTGTGCCATTCTCACGACAGACATCGAATTCCTGCTTAAGTAATCCATCTATGGCGCTGTTGATCGTGTATGGTGCAGAAGGCGGACGTTTGACTCCTTTTTTCATATCCAGCCAGAAGCAACGGGGACAGTCTAAGAATAATTCGAGCTTTGAGCGAGAGAGTTTAATCATCTGTCCAAAGCGGTTTTAAAAATAGGGTCAGCGCTAATTATGTTGACTTTGTTCGCTGACTTCATAGCTCAATTTACACCGGCGGATTGATAAACGCTTCGTCCTTGGCCAAAGTAAGAATCGTAAATATGCTGGTAAACAAGAATGCATTTTTCTTCATACAGGCTTCTCGAATAACTCTCTGGTAAGCCCTCGTCTAATATAGTCTGTATTGCAAGCTGAACCGCTGCCCGAGTTTGCTGGCGCTTGCGCCAATCCAAAACAAGCTTTTCTCGTTTTAGCGTCTCAAGAAGTCTCTTTGCTACAGATTTAACCTTGTTTTTTTCTTTCTCAGTTAAATCTGGTTTCTGCAGTAAATCAAATAAAGCCAGCTCTTCTTCAGTAAGACCCTCAGAAATCTTTCGTTTATCTTCTTCATTTAGTTCCTTGGCAAAATCCTTTAATCTGTCAAAAAATATCTCTACATTGATTGCGCCAGTATTGTATTCTTCAACTAACTTCTGAAACTTTTCTAAGAAACTGACCCTTGTTCTATTAAGCCGCACCATTTCAACTAACTTTTGCTTCAAAGAATTTTTAAGTTTCTCTGCCTCAATGTGCTTTCTGTTTTCTACAAAACGCTTTTTTAAGGCATCAAAATCAATTTTGCTTAGGTCTACCTTGCGTGGCGGCTCCTCTATAACATATCCTTGCGCTTTTATAGATTCATCAAGCAGTTGCTCCATTTTATCCTTAATTTCAGTTATCTCTACTTCGGGTTCAAGCGACCTGATTTTGTCGGCTATGATTTTAAAAATATAGTATTGCTGCCGATACACTTCAGCCTTTGGGTCAGGAAGAATTGCCTTGTATAGTTTGCGAACTGTATTGGAAACAGTCAGATATTCGCGCTTAACTTTGTCATCGGCTAAAAGACAATCCACAGCATCATCAAACAACTTAATCTTTTGTAAGTTATCGGCTTGAATAATCTTTGCTATATCAACCCCTACCTTGCTACATATCTGGGTGGCTTTCGTAATTGCTTCTTCAAGCGCCTTTATTAGTTCGCTCTTTGGTCTTACAGGATAATCTATTTCAATTCCGCCGGGGTTATAGATAGCCAGTGCTTTTTGTAGATTCCTAAAAATTCCAATGT
>JAMWCI010000093.1 GCA_023818655.1 Candidatus Omnitrophota bacterium | reverse complement strand
CAAACGGAATGTTTTTTGATGAAGAAGTCTTTAGGAAATTTGCCGAGCTTGGCATGGCCATTCAGGTCAGCTGCGACGGCGATAAAATCACCCAGGAAGAATACAGGCACGGAGACCATACTCTTATTATTGAAAATATGAAGCAGATTTTAAAGCTAAAGCCGGATATGAGCGTGCGTATGACCTTTACTCCCAAGACAGTAGGAAGGCTGGCTATCAATATCCAGTATCTTCATGAGCTTGGCATTGCCAAGATTACGCACCATGCGGTTATGGAAGAAGACTGGACAGAAGAAGCAGTCCAGCAGTATCAGTATCAATTGGCTCAGGTTTATCATTACCGCAGGTATTGCAAGAGGCAGGATATTCCGCTTGAGATAGTCTTCATTGATAAGCCGCTAAAAGTTCTTAATGATGAGATACCGGCAGAGAAGGAATACTGCCAGGCAGGAAAAAGTTATGTCGCCATATTAGATAACGGCGATGTTTATCCCTGCCATAGAGCTGCCAGCGCAAGGCTCTTTAAGCTGGGAAATATCTTTAACGAGATTCCTCTTATCAGAGGAATTTTTTTAAATATTGATAAAGAATACACCGGCTGCTGGAAAAACTGCAGGCACTCCAGGACTTGCCACAGCTGCATTATTACGCATTTTAAGGTTAACCAGGAATTAACCGCGCCTATAGCAAAATACTGCAAGCTCTGCGTAGTGGAAAGTAACCAGGCATTAGGATACCTGCCGATTGAGCTGGCTGACAGAAGGGAGCGGATGCTTTACAAGATTGGCAATGTCCTGGTAGATGCTGCCAGGCAGAACGAAGAAATCTTAAAACTATTAAAGACAAAAGGAGGGAATTAGCCATGGGAAAGGTAATTAATCACGAGGAGATAACGGTTGAGGATATAGTAAAGAGTTTAAATCCGGCAGTCTACAATCCAGAAACCGGCGAGTCAGCTTCTTTTGCGCTTATTCATGCTGAAGGCGGTCCGATGAGATACTTTGTCAACGGGCAAGATCCGATGCCAACATCCGGAGCGCTCTTGGAAGACGGAGATATTGTTGAGCTGCCGTCAATTTATCATATCAAGGATTTTAGGGTAATTAAGTCCGGCGATGAGCCGGGAAAGCTTACCGTGACCTATGAAGCTTAAGAGGAGGTGTTAAATATGCAGCTGCATCTTAAACACAGAAAAGCAAGCAGAATACTTAAAAGGGTGTATGAGATAAATTCTAATGGCGGTCTTCCCAAGACCGGCCAGAGCATGATTTATCAGCCCGGAGACGACGGCTCCTATCAGATGAGGTATCCGTTAGGGGGCGGCCAAAGGTTTATTGACAACGGCGACGGAACGATAGTTGATACCGTAACAGGCCTTATGTGGATAAAAGATCCGACACAGGTAGGCTTGGGATCGCCTATGTATTGGTATGACGCGATCAACGCTTGCGAAAACCTTGATTTTGCAGGTCATGATGACTGGCGGATGCCGAATATTAATGAATTAATGTCTCTTGTAGACCATTCACGATATGACCCGGCTTGGGATACCATGTTTTTCCCATATCCACCGGATACATGGACTCCTTATTGGTCGTCTACCACTAACGCCTCATGGATGGATGGCGCATGGGCATTGTATCCGTATGACGGATATAAGACTACTTGGGGTAAGCCTTGGGATATGTGTTTTGTGAGGCCGGTGCGTGGCGGACAAGCTTAAAAACGAGGAGGGACAAAAATGCCTAGCGATAAAGTTACAGTTGAGTTTAAGAACGGAAAGAAAATAACCAAGTACCCCGGAGGCAAGATAGAGGAACAAACAAAAGATGATCTTGAAAGATATAAGCAGTTCCTTACGAGGGAAAGCCAGCGTATTGACCGGCACATATCTTTGATTGATGACGACCTTACGAAGATGGCGGTGTAGTCTTATGCAAAATAACGGAAACTGGACAAAATATATTACACCAGTCTTGATGACAATCGCCATTTTTATGCTCGGCACAATTATGGCGCAGGTGAACCGTATCGATGAGAAGCTCTTTCAGCATCTGGCGAATGACCAGATACATATGCCGCGCAGCCAATTCGTTTCAAAGGCGGAGTTTGAGATACACTGCCGGTTTTTCGAGAAGGAAAATGACCGGATCATCGGGGCAATAGACGAATTAAGAAACGATTTAAAGGTAAAAAGCCGAGATGGAAGAAATAAGTAAAGTAAGGCTTGAATTTGACCCGCATGAGTATAAACGGCTCGCTATAGCAATACGGGATCACAAAAACTTACTTTATAAATTAAAGATGAATGAGCTGATTAAACAGGGCCTTATTAAAGATATGAATGTCATCACAGGCATGCTGGAGAGGGCCGAAGTTAAACCGCCAAAAGAGGAGGTGGGAAAATGAAGGTATTAATAGCTTTTACGCTCGGGAATATAGTTAGAGGGCTGGGAATGTTCTTTTATCTCTGGCTGAAGGGCAAGGTGCAAAATGTCGGAAAGCGAAAAGTTTAATCTTTTAAAATTCGCCGGGAGCTTCTTTCAGTTCTTACCTTGGGTCAAGACCCTGCGTTACGCAGCCGGTATTGCGCTTATCGGCTTTGTGGGCCTGACGATTTACCGGGCATTCTTTATGCCGACGCAGACTACCAAACAGATTACTCATATTATTGCTCAACCGGGAGCGCAGGTAACGGTGGATCAGAAGAAAGAAGAAAAGAAATCCGGGATTGAAGTTAGTCCTTTCGTAGAGGGCTACGGTTTTGCTGAATCTGATGACCGCAAGGGCGTAGGCGCCAAGGCCGGAGTGAGGGTAGATTTCTGAAGAAATGCCTTGCCAACTATTAGATAGTACGGCCTAATGACCCCTCGAAAGGAGGGGATTTTTATGGTTCGGGAAAACATGACGGCAAAAAAGAGCCGGTATATCAGCGTCAGAAATGACGGCGAGGAAACGTATGTGGAGAATATCCCGGTAACCGGCCGGATGCGCGACCATTTGCCAGCCGTAAAGTTACGCCTGCGGGAGATCCAGCGGGTCATGCCTCTTGGCAAATGGTCTATCACGATCGAACAGCAATGGAAGGAAGGCGGAGTTACACACTTTCAGATGCTGGATGTCGTGACCGGAAAATTACAAGAGTCGGTTCTATAAAATGGGAGGGAACATTTATGGCAAAGAAAGTTAAGAAGGAAAATGCAGTTTCTGTAAAAAAGAGCGCACCCGAGATGCAGGCATCGCCTAAAGAGGGGATTGTGATGCATGCCGGTGCCTCGCGCAATGAGTTGATGATGACGGCCAAGGAAAAAGGAGTTAAAAACTTCCGCGTGCTAAACAAGCAGGAGCTCACCGATATTTTAAAGAATATCGGGGATCAGAAAGCTGTTGATGCGATCGTAGCTGGTGCTGTTGCCAGATGGAAGTCTGGCTGGGGCAAGAGAAAGAATAGAAACAAGACGAAAGAATAAGACACCGATATCCCACTGAACCTCCGCTGGTCTTATGACTGGCGGAGGTTTTTTATTTCTGGGCATCAGAAAAATATTGACAAAGATATGCATTATGATAAACTTGTTATGAACGATTGTTCATAAGGCAATGGGAGCTCTGATGAGGCCAAAAAAGATTAGATTAGTTTTATCTGCACCGCGCGAGAGGTGCTACAAGCCCCTATGTAAACCTTTGAGCAAGGTAGAGAGCGTATATTTGACACTGGATGAATTTGAGGCCATTCGCTTATCTTGTTATGAATGTTTAAAGCAAGAAGATGGAGCGAAAAGGATGAAAATCTCCCGGCCGACGTTTTCACGAATCGAAACCTCAGCCCATAAGAAAATTGCTGATGCTTTGGTGAATATTAAAGCCATACGCATAGAAGGCGGATGCTGCCGGATTATAAAAAGATCTAAGAAAACAAAAGGGAAAAGGAGTATTTATTGAGGCCGAAAAAACTGCGCTGGATAACATCTATCCCGCGCGAGAAATGCTATGAGCCGTTATGTAGGCGTCCGGGCAGAACGGAAAGCGTATCCTTGGAATTAGATGAGTTTGAGGTTCTGCGGCTTTCGCATCTTTTAAATTATGATCAGGAAGAAGCCGCGAAACAAATGCGGATTCATCAATCAACCGTATCAAGAATACTTAATTCCGCGCATAAAAAGATTACCGACGCGTTGGTTAATATAAAGGAACTCAAAATAGAAGGCGGGCATTACCAGCTTATTGAAAGGATCAAGAAATGAAAGAGTGGAAGAAATTCTTATATATTGTCGCGGCATTCCTGGCATGTTTTTATCTACCGGTTGAAAATCTGCGGTTTACAAACGCAATATTCGAGGCTTTAGCGCTTGTTAAATGGTACGCTCGGGAGCATGTGTTGCTTTGCCTTGTCCCGGCATTCTTTATCGCCGGGGCTATCTCGGTGTTTGTCAGCCAAGCGTCAGTGATGAAGTATTTCGGGGCGAAAGCGAATAAGCTACTTTCATATAGCGTTGCCTCAGTTTCAGGTACTATCTTAGCGGTATGTTCTTGCACGGTGCTACCTCTTTTTGGGGGTATTTATAAAAGAGGAGCTGGCTTAGGTCCTGCGGTTTCCTTTCTTTATTCGGGGCCCGCAATAAATGTTCTGGCTATCATTTTGACGGCACGTATTCTCGGCTGGCAATTAGGGTTAGCACGTGCCATAGGTGCGGTTGTTTTTAGCGTTGTCATTGGTTTACTTATGCATTTGATATTCCTTAAGGAGGAAAGGGCCCGCCATGCAAACGGAGATTTCAGTATGGGCGAAATAAAAGAAGCCCGTTCTTTAGGTAAAACACTTTTATATTTTGCTTCCATGGTTGCCTTCCTTGTTTTCGCTAACTGGGGCAAGCCGCTTGAAGGAGACCGTGGTATCTGGTCAGCAATTTATCTGTATAAGTGGTGGATTGCCGGTTTTTCTCTTGTTAGTTTGGCCTTGATTCTGATTAAATGGTTTAAGAAGAAGGAGTTGAAAGAATGGACTAGCGCAACATGGGGATTCGCATTACAGATACTGCCGCTTCTTTTAGGAGGGGTTTTAGTTTCAGGTTTTCTTCTCGGCAGGGTGGGGCATGAGGGAATTATTCCTTCAAGATTTGTAGAAATGCTTGTAGGTGGTAATTCTTTGCGTGCGAACTTCTTTTCTTCAATAGTTGCCGCATTTATGTATTTTGCCACGCTTACCGAGGTACCTATTCTACAAGGGCTAATTGGTTCTGGTATGGGCAAAGGCCCTGCTTTGGCATTACTTCTTGCCGGTCCTGCTTTGAGTTTGCCGAGTATGTTGGTGATTCGCAGTATTATAGGAACGAAAAAAACAGTCATATATGTATCACTCGTAGTAATTATGGCCACGATTACAGGAATGATTTTTGGTTTTATCGTGAAGTAGGGATAATGATGAAAAAGAATATTAGCCTTACAGAAGATGATTTGCTTAAGGTAGAGCAGATTGTGATTGA
>JAMWCI010000092.1 GCA_023818655.1 Candidatus Omnitrophota bacterium | reverse complement strand
AAGCGAACCTTTACACGAGTAGACAACTTTAACCTACTTTTTGGGAATCTTCTTATAATCTTCCAAAAACCTGGCTACCCCTAAATCCGTAAGGGGGTGTTTTATCAATTGTTCAATAACCGCAAAAGGAACGGTAGCTATATCCGCCCCAATTCTAGCCGCCTCTACTACATGCAATGGATTGCGTACAGAGGCGACGATAATCTGCGTTTTGAAATCGTAATTGGAATATACCTGCTTTATCTGGCGGATTAAATCCATTCCCTCGTAGCTGATATCGTCAATTCGTCCAACAAACGGAGAGATATAATCTGCGCCTGCCTTAGCCGCAAGAAGCGCCTGAGAGACAGAAAAACATAAAGTAACATTAGTCCGAATTCCCTCTGTTGAGAGGGCTCTGACCGCTTTCAGACCTTCTTTTACCAAAGGTATCTTTATCACAATATTTTTGGCCAGCCTTGAGAGTTTCTCTGCTTCTCTTATCATCGCCTCAGCTTCAAGGCTGACGACCTCTGCGCTCACAGGCCCGGAAAACAAGGCGCAGATTTCCCGCAACAACTCTTCCGCAACCATATTCTCTTTTGCTATCAACGTAGGGTTAGTGGTAACGCCATCTATTAATCCCAATGCCACAGCTTCTTTTATCTCTTTGATATTTGCGGTATCAATAAAGATTTTCATCGCAACGCCCTTTCCTGCTTTAACATAATGGCCGCGCCAAATAAACCGGCATCGCTACCCAATTTTGCCTTAAGTACCTTAACCTGTCGAGCCTGAAGACTCATTGCGCGTTCTTTTATTGTTTCCCTGACCGCGCTAAATAACACCTTTCCTGAATTTGCCACGCCGCCTCCAATCACTATGACATCCGGATTCATAAGATTAATTACCGCACTAAGGGCCACACCCAAATGTCTGCCTATTTCTTTCCAGATTCTTACGGCCTTCCTGTGCTTCTGCTTAGCCAATAAACTCAATTCTTCCAAGCTGATTTTTCTCTGAAAAATTTTCCTGGCTTGTTTAAGGATACGTTTATTGCCGATATAAGCCTCCAGACAGGCGAGACCACCACAATTACAACGCGGGCCATTTTCATTAATCGGCAGATGCCCTATTTCTCCGGCAGCGTTGTTCTTGCCCCGATAAATCTTCTTACCGATAATAATTCCGCCTCCTACGCCTGTTCCCAGCGTAATGCAGAGCGCATTACTGGCATTCTTTGCCCTACCCAACGTGTATTCCGCAAGCGCCATTGCCTTTGCGTCGTTATCAAGAGTAACCGGTAACCCCACCTTTCTCTGAAGAATATCTCTGAGTTTAACTTCCTTCCATCCGGGGATATTCGGAAAAAAATGAACCACTCCTGATTTATGGTCTACCGGTCCGGGCACGCCTAAACCGATACCCAAGACGTCCCTTTTTTTCAGATGGTAGCGGGCGATAATTGCATTAACCGAATCCACAATACTTTCAATAAGACTGACCTTCGTGCGAAAAGTACGGGTTGCGATAATTTCTTTTCTTAATATGTTAAGGTTTAGGTTTAGAACCGCAATCTTAAGATTCGTTCCACCCAAATCAATGGCGATAATATATTTTTTTATCATTTAGGGTTGTATTTTATATTAAAAAACAGTTATTTGCAAGAGGAAGTAAAAAACACAGGTCAAACACAAACAACCCTGTTCCTGCCTTGTTCCTTTGCTATATACAACGCTTTATCCGCCTTTTCTATTAACAGGGCAGAGTCCGCGGCATCATCTGGGAATGTCGCTATGCCCACGCTTATAGTGCCTTTCAACCTTTCGTCATACACATTAATCTCATTTGACTCAATATTCTTCCGGATGCGTTCTGCGGCAAGAACAGCCTGATTTTTTTCCGTCTCCACAAAAATAATCGCGAATTCTTCGCCTCCCCAGCGACCGATAAAATCTATCTGACGGATATTATCCTTAATACCCTTGGCAATCTCCCTTAAAACGGCGTCTCCTACAAGATGACCGTAATTGTCATTAATTTCTTTAAAGTGGTCCACATCAACCATCAAAAAAGAAAAATGCAGTTTAAACTTAATGGAGCGCTCCAGCTCTTCGTTAAACCTCTCCAGAAAATGCCTGCGGGAAAATACCTGTGTAAGAGTGTCGGTAATCGCCAACTCTTGGACCTTTTTATAGAGTATCGCCTTTTTTAAGCTGATAATTAATTGGTGCGCCAGTATATTCATTTTATCTCGGTCCTCTTCCTTCACACCTACCACAACTAAGTAACCTGCGTTTGTCTTGTTAATAGAAAGAGGCAATACCGTAGCGTTGGGATACCGTGATGCCTCTGGCTCATCTCTGGTAAATATGCAAGTCTCAAACCTCAGATAACTACTCAGGCGCTCTCTAAATATCCCCACCATCTTTTCTTCATCAAGCGTCATATATATATCCTGAGTTATATCATAAAGCGCAATGGTTTCTTCAACCAATCTCTCCAATTCCTGATTGTCCTTTTTTAATCTTTCGCTCTCCTCTTCACATAACTGAACTTCATTGTTAATCCTGATACAGTTCTCCTGTTCCATCATTAATTTTTTCGCTACTATCTTCTTGGCGCGTATAAATAATAAAACTGTAAGTAACACCAAAATTATTATGCGCAACATACCTGATTCCTTCCCCTGTTCTTTGCCGCATACAGCGCCTTGTCTGCCCTTTGGATAACCTCTACGGGATCCGCAGCATCCAGAGGAAATGCCGCTACGCCTATAGAAACAGTTATATTTGTTTCCTGACGACGCAGGATAAGTTTCTCCTGTGCAATCCGACGGCATAATCCCCCTGCCAACTCCAAGGCGCGCTTCTTATCCAGATTGATTAACGCAACACAAAATTCCTCTCCGCCAAAACGGCAGATTATAGAACGGGTATCTTTTAGATATTCGCAAATTATGCCGCTTAATTTCTTAAGCACTATATCGCCTGCGATATGGCCGAATTTATCGTTGTACTTCTTGAAAAAATCTATATCAATCATAAGAACAGAAAGTTGCGTTTCCCTGCGCAACGCCCTGCTCATCTCCTCTTTTAGGCGCTCGATGAAATACCCCTTGTTAAAAAAAGAGGTAAGTGAATCATGTATAGCTAACTCTTGCGTCTTTTCAAAAAGTTCGCTATTATCCAAAGCTACAGCGCCCAATTCGCATATCTTCACCAAAAATCGCAAATCATCCTGCGAGTAAAACTGTGGAATAGGATTATCGAGTCGCAAAATGCCGATGAATTTATGGTCGCTTAATAAACAGGAGCTAATTAACGACAAAAATGGCCTTAATTCTTCTTTTTTAAGTCTCTCCGGGTCAAAACGAAAATCTTTCTTGATATCTTCTATAAGCAAAGGTTGGGCGTGGCGTAAAACCCAAAGGTCAAAGATATCGCCTTCTTTTGCCTTAATCACTATATCCTTATCCTGCTTCTTGCTCTTGTAAAGGACAAGTCTCTGCGTCCGCTCGTCGATTAGATACAGTGCGCATACGCCCTTATTATTACCAATAAGAGAAAAAGCCACCGAGACCAAGCCTTCGGCTACAGAATTAAGATCCAGCGTTTTATTGATATCTTCAACTATATTCTTCAGCTGCTGGTAACGCATGATTTTTGTCTTGAGGCTAGTGTTAATCCCTGACTCCAATGATATCTGATTACGAAGGAGGTTTAACCTCTCTTCTATTTGTTCTTTACGATAGTTTGCGGCGCAACTTTCGCGCAGAAATGTGCGAAAAAAATAACCCAGTATCGCGGTATTAGTTACGTAGAAAAAAAATAGATGCCAAAATGAAAAGTTAATTGCGTTCGCTTTTAAATAAATAGGCAGGAATATGTAAAAAACAATAAAGAAAGAGAAATGCAGTATTGCCCTTAAAAGAAGGGGTTTTATTTGTGGGATTAAATTAAACAATGGTTTCTTCGGTATTTTTATCGAAAAAATGCACCTTGCTCATATCGAAGACCACATCCATATCCTGATTTACCTTGGGTTTGTCATGCGCCCCCACACGCGCAATAAAGGTGTGTTTTCCGGTGTTAAGATACAGGTATACCTCTGAACCCATAGGCTCATATACCTCGCAGTTTACCCTGACCACATTCTCAGGAGGAGCCTCGGAAACAAATAATTTATCGTAAATATCCTCAGAACGTATGCCAAAAATAACTTCTTTGCCAACATAATGGTTAATCTTGGGATACATATCCTCAACAAGCTTTACCTGTATTCTACCTTCGTCAAAATAAAAACGCCCGTCTTTTTTGATTATCCTGCCGGTCATAAAGTTCATAGGAGGCGAGCCGATAAAACCGGCGACAAATTTATTTTTCGGATGGTCGTAGATGGTAATGGGGTCGGCGACCTGCTGCAATACCCCGTCCTTCATTACCGCAATCCTGTCGCCCATAGTCATCGCCTCAACCTGATCGTGGGTAACGTAGATGATGGTTGTCTGTAGCCGGATGTGTAATTTATGTATCTCCGTGCGCATCTGCACGCGCATCTTAGCATCCAGATTAGAAAGCGGCTCATCAAAGAGAAAAACAAGCGGCTTGCGTACAATTGCCCTTCCCACCGCCACCCTCTGCCTTTCCCCGCCTGACAATTCTTTCGGCCTTCTCTGTAAAAGACGTTTAATCCCCAATATCTCCGCCGCCTCATTCACGCGCTGGATAATCTCCTGTTTCGGGATTCGTCTTAAACGTAAACCGAATGACATATTTTCAAAAACTGTCATATGCGGGTATAATGCGTAATTCTGGAAGACCATAGAGATATCTCTATCCTTGGCCGGTATATCGTTAACGCGCTTGTCGCCGATATATATATCCCCCTCGCTGATATCTTCCAGTCCGGCAATCATCCTTAAAGTGGTAGATTTACCGCATCCAGATGGCCCGACTAACACCATAAATTCCTTATTTTCCACGCCTAAGGTAACATTATCCACTGCTTTGATATTACCGGGAAATATCTTAGAAATATTCCTTAAACTTACCTGCGCCATATCTCTCCTTATCCTGATAGTTAATATTCGCGCCTAAAAATAATATTATATTAATATTAACACAAATAGTCAAGCAATAGACTTAGAGTTTCTTTAAGGTTTTTGCGATGCACAATCATATCTATCAGACCATGTTCCAGGAGAAACTCCGAACGTTGAAACCCATGGGGTAATTTTTGACGTATGGTCTGTTCAATCACGCGCGGACCCGTAAAACCAATGAGTGCCCGGGGTTCCGCAACAATGACATCGCCTATGCCTGCAAAAGAAGCCATAACCCCAGCCATAGTAGGATTAGTCAACACTGAGATATACGGAAGTTTGGCTTTTTTATGGTAGGCAAGCGCCGCGCAAGTCTTGGACATCTGCATAAGACTATACATACCCTCATACATCCTTGCCCCGCCTCCAGAACCGGAGACAATGACTATCGGCAGCTTCTCTGCGGTAGCTCTCTCTATTGCTCGCGTTATCTTT
>JAMWCI010000023.1 GCA_023818655.1 Candidatus Omnitrophota bacterium | reverse complement strand
ACGGATTATGCCGCAGTTGGCTGGTTTGGGTACCTCTTTGGTAGCCAAGGATAAACGTAAATACGCCATTGAGTTTGAGGCGCTGGATAAAAAAGAGAGTTTTTATGAGATTCAATTGCCGTCTGCCTTTACAGTAAAATATATACCGCCTAACATTAAAGAGGAAAGTCCTTGGTTTGACTTTTCCGTAGAATATACCTACGCTAAAAATAAAATATTGGTCAGGCAGAAAGAAGAATTAAAAAGAAACACGGTTTTGGTAGAGGAGTATCCTTTATTTAGGGAGTTTTTAAAAAAGACCGCCAAACGGATAAAACAACGTATTGTCCTGGAGCAAATCAAAGATGCGCAGAAGTGAGCCGGTTATACCGGAACGCAGGAAATACCTGCGACTAGATACGGTTTTTCCCGTGCAGTTCCGTCTCTTAGACAGCGACGCAAGAAGCTTTGCCTCTGACTGGATACAGGGTTTTACGAACAATCTCGGTAGGGGAGGGATTTGTCTTTGCATCAACAAGCTTAGGTCTGATATTGCGGAGAAGATGCGACAGCAGCAAGCAAAGCTTTCTCTGGCAATAGAATTACCTATCAGTCGGAAAGAGGTAAATGCTTTAGCTAAGATTGCTTGGATAGAAGAAGACCGTCTTCAGCCCGGCCGGTATCTGGTCGGCGTCAGTTACGAACAGATAGAATCCGCTCAAAATGCAATGCTCATGCGTTATGCCTGGACCAGGAAACTTTTTGCGCCGGTTATATTTTCTTGCCTGGTGATACTCTTTATCCTTGTGGCTGTAAATATATCTGTCAATTTCAGGCTGACTCTAGAAAATAGGGAGCTGGTAAGAAAACTGGTCAGCGTTGCCCGGGAGAGCCGCGCCATTAAAGAGAATATAAGAGAGATGGGCCAACAGCGGCAAAAGTTAGAACAGGCATTAGCAGGATTACAGGCATATATCCGGAGGGTAGAAGAGGAGAAATCCCGGATACTCAGTAAAACAAAACAAGAGAAGGCTTGGGAGGTAAAACGGATACAGGAATTAAATGGCCGCATTAAAAAGTTAACCCGAGAGAAATCCACCCTACAGGAAAGACTCACCATGCTTCAACGCCAGGAAGGTTTGGCTAACGAAGAGTTGCTGCGTTTGGATAAAAAGAAGGCGGTCTTGGAGAAGGCGAATTTTGACCGAATGTATCAGTGGCTTAAGGTACATCAGAATCCCCGTACCGGTCTGGTGGGCAGTTTTGAAGGCGACAGGAATATTGCCGGTTGGGCCTTTATCTATGATCAGTCGTTAATAGCCCAGACATATATCTATTTTGGGGATTTTGCGCGCAGTCGCAAGATATTTGATTTTTTTACTGGGCGCGCCAAGAGACAAAACTTGTTTTTCTTCAATGCCTATTATGCCAATGACGGAGAACCGGCTGAATACATAGTGCACGCCGGTCCTAATATCTGGATGGGTATAGCTATCTGTCAATATACGAACAAGACAAAGGATTACAGTTATATCGTCTTAGCAGAAGAGATAGGTCAGGCCGTGATGGCTCTGCAAAATCAAGACGCCGAGGCAGGCATACGCGGCGGCCCAGATGTAAAATGGTACTCTACAGAGCACAATCTTGATGCTTATGCGTTTTTGGGAATGCTGTATAAACTTACCGGGAAAAAGGAATACAGCCAAGCCGCGCAGAAAGTATTGCATTGGCTACTGCAACATACGTATGACCGGACAGATATACCTATTAAGCGCGGCAGGGGAGATGCTACCATCGCTACCGATACTTATGCCTGGTCAATCGCCGCTGTAGGCCCGCAGAAGTTAGAGTCAATAGGAATGAGCCCTGACCGGATAATGGAGTTTGCGGAGGAAAATTGCAGCGTTACTGTTGATTTCCAGCGGCCAGAAGGTCAGCTCATCCGAGTAAAAGGATTTGATTTTGCCCCCCAGCGGCACAGTGGCAGAGGCGGGGTGGTCTCTTGCGAATGGACAGCCCAGATGGTGATCGCTTTTAAGATTATGAGCCAGTATTATGCCCATAAAGGCATTCCGGCAAAGGCAAAGCAGTATGCTGCCAAGGCAGATGGATATTTATCAGAGCTGGCGAGCATGGTTATATCCAGCGCTTCTGCCTCCGGACAGGGGGAAGGCTGCCTGCCTTATGCCAGTCAGGAATACGTGGATACCGGCCATGGCTGGATAACTCCCAAAGGCAGCTCTACCGGCTCTGTTGCCGCAACTGCTTATACGCTTTTTGCCTATTATAATTACAACCCCTTGGAGTTAAAAGATTGAAAAGGATTCTTGCGCTAATTTATAGAAAACTTTACGCTTATTTTGGTCCGCAATATTGGTGGCCGGCCGAAACCCCTTTTGAGGTAATGATAGGGGCGATACTGACCCAGAACACTAGTTGGTCAAATGTAGAGCGGGCTATCAACAATCTTAAAAAAGAAAGACTGTTGTCAGCTAAAAAACTGAACCGTTTAAGACCTCGACGTTTAGCCGCCTTGATAAAATCCGCAGGTTATTATAATATAAAATCCAGACGCCTAAAGTCGTTTTTAGAGTTCATCTTCAAAGAATACGATGCCAGTCTTGAAAAAATGCGGGAAGCCCCATACACAAAATTACGACAGCAGCTCCTTGCGGTTAATGGCATAGGTCAGGAGACAGCGGATTCCATACTCCTCTACGCATTAGGCAAGCCTGTTTTTGTGGTAGATGCCTACACCAAAAGGATATTCTCCCGGCATAAATTAATAGATGAGGACGCGGATTATGCGCAGGTTCAGGAATTTTTTATGACCGGATTGCCGAGGAATGCCAGATTATTTAATGAATACCATGCGCTTCTGGTAAGACTAGGAAAGGAGTTCTGTCTAAAAAACAATCCTAAGTGCGCTCTTTGCCCTTTGCGGGATATCAAGAAGGATAGAGGCGGTGAGGAATAAAAGGCTTGGTTTCTTTAGATCTGATTGTAAAGGAGAATAGATGCGCAAACTAGTTCTGTTTTTGGCGCTTTTTGTCTGCATATGTCCTGCTATCGCAGAAGCCGCGCCCTGCTATGGAACGAGGATGCCAGAGCGGAAAAAGTTTTTTCTGGGCGCAGGCGCATACTCCCTATTTAACCGATATTTAGAAGATGGACAAGGGAAAGTCAGGAGTATACAGGGTTTTTTGCTTCTTTCTTGGGGGGTGTTTGATTGGTTATCCATAGATTTAAAAGGCGGATTCGGCAATATAAAGCAGCATTCCTCTGACGATGAGACAGCAGATTATTCAATTGGCTTTGCCGGCGGTTATGGTTTCCGTTTGAAGTTTTATGACCGGAAAAAGATAAGGATGGTTTTTGGATTCCAGCATATCAGCGTGCACCCGAAGCATAGCTATGTAAGCACTGCCAAGCAGCGGGCGATATTGGATGACTGGCAGGTGTCTTTGTTGGCATCTTACGATTTTAAGCGGGTTAGTACATATCTTGGCAGTCGCTGGTCCAGGGTTGATTACATCCGCTGGAATCTCAATCAACGTAAACGCGTAATGTCAGATTTAGATAGAAGTATGGGCTTGGTATTGGGGTGCGATTTGGCGCTTAATCAAAAGACGTGGCTCAATCTAGAAGGTCAGTTTTTTGATGCGCAAGCCCTTTCTGTAAGTCTAAACTACAGTTTTTAATGGCTAATAAAAAACGTTTAATAAAACTTCTGCGTAAACTCATCGCCATAGACTCCCAGAATCCTCCTGGAGACGAATCTTGTATAGCTAGGTTTGTCGCAGGTTATCTGGAAAAGATGGGATTGGATGTAAAAATTTATGAGTTTAAAAGAAAACGCAGCAATGTCGTCTCCATATGGAAGGCAAGAGACGCCAAACCTTCGCTTCTTATCACTCCCCACTTGGATACTGTCCCTGCGGGAGCGGGTTGGCATACAGACCCTTTTACAGCCACGATAAAAAAGGCAAGGGTATATGGGCTGGGCGCTACAGACTGCAAGGGAAATCTGGCAGTGGCGCTGGAGGCAATGAATAGTCTGTGCGAGGCAAGAAGTGAATTAAATTATACCCTTATTTTTACCGCCACTGCGGATGAAGAGAGCGGTTCTGTATTTGGGCTTTTACCCCTGCTTGAAAAAAAGATAATCTGTCCGGGCGCAGCAGTAGTCTTGGATGCCGATGATTTCAAGATTATCGTGACCCAGAAAGGATTGATTCACGCAAAGGTAAAAATTCAGGGCAAGCGGGCGCATGGCGCTTATCCTTGGCGAGGGATAAATGCAATTGAGAAAGCCAGCGCGATAATTATGGATTTAAAGAAAATAAAGTACCCACGGCTTAAGAATAATTATCTTAAGCCCCCTACGATTAATACAGGCACAATCAAGGGAGGAGACAAGGTAAATATAGTGGCTGATTGGTGTGAGTTTGAACTGGATTTTCGGTTTCTTCCTGGAATGTCTTCGGAAGTGATGCTTAAGGAATTGCGCAGAATAATCTCAAGACACAGCGCAAAATTTAAGATTGAAATAGAAGGAATCCAGCAACCTTATGCTATAGATACAAACCATCCGTTGGTAGTGCAATTGAAGAAGGCGATATGTAACGCAGGGATTCATCCTAAGATAGAGGGCTCAGAAGGAGCTACTGTAATCAGTTTTTTCCAAAAGCTGGGTATACCCGCGGTAGCTACCGGATTTGGTTCTGCAGGATGCGCCCACTCTGCAAATGAGTTTATCCGGATAGATAATCTCTACAGGGGCGCTTTAATGTTAGAGCAATTTTTAAGGACATTTAAGTCTTAATTCCAAGAGATGGGTATGGAAAGGATAAAACTTGTGAAAAAGCCGCGCTTAAGAAATCCTTATCTTATTGTGGCTTGGCCAGGTATGGGAGAGGTGTCTTTCAAGGCCGCCTATTATCTGATAGAGGAATTAGGCGCAGAGGAATTCGCCTATATCCCCGCGGAATATTTTTATTATCCGGTAGGCATTGAAGTTAAAGACGGTATCCTTGCGGTGCCTGAGCTACCTCAGAGCAGATTTTATTTTTGGCGCAATAAGAGCGGCAAGCGAGATTTAATTATTTTCATAAGCAATGCCCAACCAGACCTGACCAAGGCAGAGAAATATGCCCAGCGGATTCTGGAGGTAGCCAAAACCTTTAAGGTAAAGGAGGTGATTGGTTTTGCCTCTATGCCTCAGGCAATTGACCATACCCATGAGCCGGCGGTATGGTTTACGGCGACTTCAAAGGAACTGGTAGAAAAACTGAAGTCCTATAACCCGCAGTTGCTTTCTGCCGGCCAGATTAGTGGTATGAACGGGTTGTTTTTAGGCATAGCCAAGAAAGAAGGATTAGAAGGATTCTGCCTGTTGGGAGAGATACCGCTTTATACTATCCAGATAGAAAACCCCCGGGCAACACTGGCGGTTTTGCGTATCTTTTGCCGTATCGTGGGAATAAATATAAATTTGGATAGACTTATGCAGCAGGCGCAGAAGATGGAATCCGAGATAAATAAACTGCTGGATTATTTAAAGGTAGGCTCTGGCGAACAGCCAGCGCCTATCAGCGAAGATGAGATAGAGCGCATTAAGAAGTCGCTCAGTCAGTTAACCCAGTTACCCGGTTCGATAAAAGACAAAATCGAGAAATTATTTCAGGAGGCAAGAGAGAACATCTCCAGGGCTAGCGAACTGAAAGCAGAACTGGACAAATGGAATGTTTATAAGGAATACGAAGACAGGTTTCTGGATTTATTCCGCAAGAGCAAGGAGAAAGGAAATTGATTAAAGGCATTATCTTTGATTTAGGCAATGTGTTGATAGATTTTGACCATCGCATTGCAGCAGAAAGAATATCCTGTTTTAGCGATAAGAATGCCGAAGATATTTATAATCTCTTTTTTGATTCAGCGCTTACCGCAACATTTGAAAAAGGCAAGATTTCACCACAGGATTTTTTCTTGAGCCTAAAGCAGATGCTTAACTTAAATATTGATTATCAGACATTCCTTCCTATCTGGAACGAGATATTCTTTCTTACGCAAAAAAACCAAGCGGTATATCAGCTGGCGAAAGGTTTGAAATCTCGCTACCATACCGCGCTTTTATCCAATATCAATAAGTTGCACTTCGAGTATCTGAAAGATAAATTTACTGTATTTGATGCCTTCCATCGATTATTTACCTCTTACGAACTGGGTTATCGCAAACCCGAACCAGAAATTTATGAAAAGGCGCTTGGGCTGTTAGGGCTTGCGCCTGAGGAATGTTTTTATACAGATGACCGACAGGAGCTTGTGGAGGCGGCGCTCAAGATGGGCATAAACGCATTTGTGTTTTCCAATGTCGCCAAGCTTAAAGAGAGCCTTGCGGAGACAGGAATCAATGTTTGTGTCTAATAGAATAACCCTCGCCCACGGAAGCGGGGGAAGACTTACGCACGAATTAATCCACGACCTCATCATCAGATACCTTACCAACCCTATCTTGAATAAACTGACGGACAGCGCAATGGTAACTTGCAAAGAGAGACTTGCCTTTACCACGGATTCTTTTGTGGTCAGCCCTTTATTTTTCCCGGGAGCAGATATAGGAAAGCTGGCTGTCTGCGGTACGGTGAACGACCTGGTAGTTGCAGGCGCACAGCCGCTTTATCTTTCTCTCTCCTTGATTGTTGAGGAGGGCCTGGAGTATGAGACTTTAAAACAGGTGATTATTTCCGTGGCGCGCAATAGCCGCAATGCCGCGGTAAAGATAGTCACCGGAGATTTTAAGGTTGTAGAAAAAGGGGCCTGCGATAAACTTTTTATCAATACCTCTGGCATAGGAAGAATTGTTTCTTCGGGTGAACTTTCCGCAAACAATATTGCAATTACGGATAAGATTATTTTAACCGGCAGGATTGCTCAGCATGGTCTCTCTGTGTTGACCAAAAGAAAAGGAGTACACTTGGGATTTTCCATTAAAAGCGACTGTAACCCGTTAAATAGCCTGATTGTTCCGATATTACATAAGATAGAGGGGATAAAATTTATGCGCGACCCTACAAGAGGAGGTTTGGCTACGACGCTTAATGAAATCGCTGTCGCCAGCGGCAAAGGCATCGTCATCCAAGAAGAGAAAATATCTATAGCTCACAATGTTCGCTGTGCCTGCGAATTGCTGGGAATAGACCCTCTCTATATTGCCAATGAAGGCATTGCTGTAATTATTGTTAAGGAAAATGACGCGCACAAGGTTTTGCGCCTCTTAAGAAATCACTTCCTGGGACGCTATGCCAGTGTGATCGGCGAGGTGGTACGCACCCCGCGGAAGCGGGTAGTTTTGCATACTGCCTCCGGGGGATGGCGGATACTGGATATGCTGACTGGCGAGACCATTCCGAGGATATGTTAAGATGAAAAGCGCAAGATACCAAAGAAGATTTTATCGGGACTGGATAAAAAAAGGCGAGCTCTATCTTACGCATATCTTGGCAAAAGAAACAGATGTAGAGATTCTTACTAATAAAGCCATAGACCAGCAGTTTGCAGAGGAAAGGATACAGCAATACCGCTTGGAAATAGAGCATTACATCACCAGAGACAGCCGGTTTCTCACCTCTTTAAAACCAATCAATGTTGAATTTAATGCCCCTGCTATTGTAAAGGAGATGGCTAACCAATCCCGCAAGGTAAATGTAGGACCTATGGCTTCTGTTGCCGGTGCGATTGCTGAATTCTTGGGAAAGGACCTGCTTAAACATGGTTACAGGGAAGTGATTGTGGAAAACGGCGGAGATATTTTCTTAAAGACGCAAAAATCACGCAAGGTTGGTTTTTATGCCGGAAGATCCAAGGTCTGGAACAGGCTGGGGCTGAAGATAATGCCCAAAGATACACCTTTAGGCATCTGTACTTCTTCTGGAACCATAGGACATTCTCTTAGTTTTGGTTCTGCCGATAGCGTTGTAATTTTGTCAAAGAGCGTAACTCTCGCCGATGCAGTGGCCACCGCTACCTGCAACCGCGTTAATTCCAAAAGTGATTTGCAAAAGGCCTTGGATTTTGCTAAATCTATAGCCGGTGTGTTGGGAGTAGTAATTATCATGAAGAATAATCTGGTAAGTTGGGGGAAGGTTGAATTCGCGGATTAATCTGCTTTATATTATCACTAAATTAGAATTGGGCGGGGCGCAGAAACAGTTATTGCAACTCATGGATTATCTGGATAAGGAAAAGTTCCGTCTTTTTCTTTTTACCGCCAAAGACGGTTTGCTGATGGAAGATGTGGTTTCAAGAGAAGGGTTGACCGTAAGAAGGTCGCTCTGGTTAGAACGCCCCATCAATCCATGCAAGGACATATTGGCTTTTATAGAGATGTGCCGTTTTATCAGGAAGAATAAGATTGTCTTTGTCCATACACACAGTTCCAAGGCAGGGATTTTAGGTCGCTGGGCGGCGAAATTTGCCGGGGCAAAAAAAATCTTTCATACCGTGCACGGATGGAGCTTTCATAATTACCAGAATTTTTTCTTATACAGCTTATTTCTCTGTCTGGAAAAAGTAACAGCGGTTGTCACCGATAAGATAGTCGTGGTTTCCGAACAGGACAGACGCAAGGGGTTAAGTTGCGGTATCGGCGATGAAACTAAATACACGTTGATTCCTTACGGCATCAGGCATGACGATTTTGTTCGTGGGAAGAGGCAGGCCACACGGGAAGAATTAGGGATAGGCAATGAGGAGTTGGTGGTAGGGAATATTTCCTGTTTTAAACCGCAGAAGTGCACGAGTGATTTTGTCAGGATAGCTGTCTTGGTAAATAAAATCTTCCCAGAGACAAAATTCTTATTAGTCGGGGATGGCCGGCAGAGAAAAAGGATAGAAAAGTTAATGGATAAATTTTCTTTGCGTAAGAATTTTATCCTCACCGGTTGGCGTCGGGATATACCAGATTTACTAGCGGCAATGGATGTTTTTGTGCTTACTTCTTTATGGGAGGGTCTGCCCATTAGTGTATTAGAAGCTATGGCCGCGGCAAAACCGGTAGTCGTAACTGATACAGGAGGCATCAGGGAAGTGGTGATAGAGGCCAAGGCAGGTTTTGTAGTTGACTGCCGTCAGGTTCAGTCAATTTCAGAGAGAGTAATCCGTTTATTGCGGGATAGGGCGCTAAGGGATAATCTTGGTAAAAACGGCGCAGATTATTTAGCCGGAAGATTTAACTGGAAAGAAACCGCGCAGGCGCACAATTTTTTGTATAATTGTTTTATCCATTCGGTCGCAGTAAAATAATAACAAGTGCGGCGTTATTTGAGAAAGGAGTAAAAGGTGAAAGAGCTGATTGCCAATATCGAGAAAGTTATTGTGGGTAAGACCGAAGTCGTGAAGCTTTTAATTGTCGGGTTATTGACCAATGGTCATATCTTGATTGAAGACGTGCCCGGCACAGGAAAGACGATGCTTGCCTTGGCGCTTGTTAAATCCATAAATGGAAATTTTAAAAGAATCCAATTTACCCCTGACCTGCTTCCTTCGGATGTTACTGGCGGCTTCGTCTATAACCCCAAGACAGGGGAGTTTGATTTTAAGCAGGGTCCGGTTTTCACCAATATACTGCTAGCTGATGAAATCAACAGGACTACGCCCCGCACACAGTCAGCGCTTCTGGAGTGTATGCAGGAATACAAGGTTACTCTTGACGGAAATACCTTTGTCCTTTCCTCTCCGTTTATGGTTATCGCCACTCAAAACCCCATAGAATACCAAGGGACATATCCTTTGCCAGAGGCACAGATAGACAGGTTCTTGATGAGGCTCGATGTAGGATATGTAAGCGAGGATGAAGAAGTAAAGATTATTAACAGTCAGAAGGTGAGACATCCCATTGAAAAATTAGAGGCAGTTATGGACCTTGAGCAGGTTTTAGATTTGCAGGAACGCGTAAAGAAGATAAACGTCTCCGAGCATATCTTAAAATATATCGTAAGATTAGTGGCGGCTACGCGCAAGAATAACGATATTAAATTAGGCGCCAGTCCCCGGGCATCCATCGCCTTAATGCGCGCAAGTTGTGCTTGGGCGCTTTTGGAAGAAAGGGATTATGTAATACCGGAGGATGTAGCAAGCCTGTTTCCGTGGGTCTTAAGACACAGGTTGACCCTGCAACCGCGCGTCGCTATCTCTGGCAAAGGCATTCAAGATGTCATTGGCGAGCTTTTAAATTCTACGCCCATACCGTAAAAATACAAAAATGCGCAGGCTCTTGATTAAGCGGTGGCTTTTTCTAGGATTTATCATTCTGGCAAATCTGTTTATTGCGCTTAAGACAGGGGCAGACTTTTTTTATTTCTCGTTTCTTTTCTTAACAGCGCTTGTATGCATAGACTATCTCTGGTTGTTTATTACGTATTACCTTGCAGAGCTGCATATTGAACAGAGGAGCCCCAAACGCACAGAGGAAGGACAGTTTATTAAAGTAGAGGTTAGCGTCAAAAATCAAGGGTTGCTGTCTTTAGGAACATTAGTGTTGGAAAGTAATCTTGCCTGCGAGGTAGAGGAGAAGAGATTAGAAAGGTTGGCTTTGGAATATCTGCCTGTGGGTTCTACGCGCACGGTCAGCTTTAGCGGCAACGCTTACAAACGGGGAAGATACGATATCGGTCCTTGCAGGGTGTATTTCTTTGACCCCCTGAACCTTTTCTTTTTTCAACAGACCTTTCCAGTATATTCTGAGATATACGTATATCCCAAGACTTTTCATATACCCCGTTTTCCTTCGCTTATCAAAGGCGTCATGCCTTGGTTTGGCATTGATACAACCCATGTAAGCGGAGATGACGATGAATTTTTTGGAGTAAGGGAATATCGTCTAGGAGACCCGATTAAGAGAATGCACTGGTTTTCTTCTGCCAAACACAATCGTTTAATCGTCAGGCAGTTTCAGCGCCAGAGTTTTTTTAGGGCAACTATTCTTTTTACCCTTAACCGCAATGAGAATTTTGGAGAGGGCAAAGAGAAGGTGGAGGAATATATTGTTAAGATTGCCGCCTCGGTAGCAAAGTATCTTTTGGAGAAAGGATGCGCAGTAGAAATCTTGGCGCACATAGGAGAAGCCGTACATATACCTTCCAATAAGGGAGGTGAGCATCTGGAATCCATATTGAAATTTCTAGCCATGGCCCAGGCTAACAGTACTATCACCATGATAGAGCTTTTGGAAGGGTTTTCTCGTTTTATTCCCAATGACTCTAATCTGATTATTATTGCGTTAGATACAGAATGGGATAATCTTATGCGCACTATTCCGTTAAGGTCCAGAAACATCTCGGTTATACCCCTGATTTTGCTTTCTTCCAGTTTTTTGCATTCCTTTGGCGCGGCTAAAATTTTAACGGAGACAAAAATGAAACTATTAGACACGGTTAAATTGACCCCGTTATTCTTCTTAAAGGGGGAGAATCCGGAGGAGGCTTTCCTTAAATATTAATATGCGGCAGAGTTATTTTTTGGCAGAGATACTGATTACGGCAGGCATGTTTTTGTTTGTCGGCCTCCTGCTTTTAGAGGCGATTTCAGGAATGCTTTGGTTGTTTCTTTTTATGATGACAGCGGCGTTTATCTTCAGTTGGCATATTCAGGGTAAAAGTCTCCCTTATTTTTCTTGGCTTATCGGTTTGAGTATCACGGCCGTGATTATTTGGATGTTGTTAGAGGCGTATAATTCAAGCGCCGGCTATAAAGAAGCCGTTGCCATAGAGATAAAAGGCCTGTTTGTATTGTCCGCGATATTTAGTTTCGGCTCTTTTGATGCAAGGTTGCTTTCTTTTCTGAGAATATTAAGCATTATGCTTTTAATATGCTCGCCAGTTTTTATCAAGGTTTACGCACCCGCTCAATATCTGATAATTTTTGCTTATCTGGTGTTTTGGGCGCTGATTGCGAGAATCAAATTCTGCGAGTGGTTTGAGATACCCCCGGATAAATGGTTGTTCAGGAGCCACATTCCACTAATAATTATCGCAACGAGTTTAGGGTTAGCCGCTGTTTTCTTTTTGAGTTTTCCCATAAAGCCGGTTATTCCGGGAGGGTTCCTTTACTTTGAAGAGCAATATTCTTTAACCACAATAGAGAAGAAATACAGCCAACTCTTGGACAAGATGCTGAAACTAATCCCCGAATCGCTCGTCAAGGTCGGTTATAATCAGGATATAAGCTCCGCGCCGCTGTTTCTTAATAATTTAGTTAAAGACCCCGGGGCTGTTAAGGAAGTCGCCAGGGCGGAAATAGTTTTGCTTTCTTTGTTGCGTACGGCAGGAGCGGGGATAGAAAAGCAGGAGGACAAAAATGAGATATTGTTGTTGCGGGAGTTTGTTGATACCAAGGCCGTGCTTAATTTTGAGCGGTTTAAGAAAGACTTCCTTCAGAGATTTAAAGAAGGCGCCTTCTTTAATCTTAAAGAGAGAAGACAGGTTGCCAGTGTCATCAGCCAGATGGAGAGTAGCGAATCTGTTGAGGATGTAGAAGGGTATGCCCGTCAATTAAATAGTCTTATTGAGAATATCAGATTTGATTCTCTCCAGAAACAGGATGTGCAGAGACTGGCGGATAATCTGCAGGCTTGGAAATTGCTACAGTTGCGCAGAGAATGGGATAGTCCTCTTGCAAAAAAGAAAGAGGTTAAACCGCATGGCAGCGGCGCAAAGAGGCAGAAACAGGATAAAGAGCCCCCTGCTGAAAATATTACTTATACGCCAAATCTTTTTAAGCCGAGGCAGACAACGGCCCAAAAATCAAAAACTGCGTCAATCATTTTGTTTATCTTTTGTTTCTTGTTTTTGATTCTTGCCGCTATAGCGCTTGCCCTTTATCTGATTACCAAGGGCAGGATAAAGAAAATACTCTCTTTGTACGAAGACAACCCCTCTGCCTTTATTATCGGTATCTATTTTAATATTAAAGATATACTTGAAATCCTAGGTTCTTTCTGCAAAAATACGATTACGCCGCTTAACTTTGCCCGCGCGGTGGAAAATAAATATAGCCTGAAAAACAATCTTTTTTTAAGATTAAGCGTAAGATTTGAAGAGGCCAAGTATAGCGGGCACCATCTTGGGAAAAAAGATAGTCAGGCTATGCTTGCGGATTATAATAATTTCATAAAAGATATATTTGGGAGACTGAACGCAGTGTCTATTTTTTATGTGTATTGCGCAGCGCTTATACGGACAAGGCCAACCTTTATTTAAGAGAAGGGTTTACTGTGACATTTATTTTATTGTTTTTCTTTAGTTTCATTCTTTGTTTTGTGCTGACAAAACTGCTGGGATTTTTCTCTTTGAGATATAATCTCTTGAACAATAAAGGAGTGCCTTTGATAGGTGGTATCGCCGTAGCAATCTCAATCATTGCGGTCTTAGCCGTCTCTTCCCCGCAGTCTTTAATGATAAAATCCAGGATAATGTTGGGTATTTTATTAAGCTCACTTATTATGTTGGGCTTCGGTATAATAGATGATCTGCGGGAGGTCTCTATACTTACCAAATTTATTATGCAGGTAGTTGCTTGTGTCATCCTGGTTATATTTGGCGTAAAGACCCAGATTATTTACATCGGCAATGTCCTTAATTTCCTGATTACCTTGTTATGGGTGTTAGGCATTACTAATGCCTTCAACCATCTCGATGTGATGGACGGCGTTGCCACTGGTCCCGGCATAATTATAAGTCTAGGTTTTTTTTGGAGCGCCTTCTTAACCGGCAATATCGCCATTATGACCCTTATCGCAAGCTTAGCAGGAAGCCTGGCGGGGTTTTTTATGTTCAATTTTCCACCGGCAAAGGTATATCTGGGTAACGCCGGGAGTCACTTTCTGGGGTTTATCTTGGCAGCAATAGCCATAACCATAAGTTATGCCTCTTGCCAACAGGAGGTAGCCCTTCTTACCCCTATTCTTATGCTGGGGTTCCCCATTCTTGATACATTATTTTTAATTATCGCGCGCATTAAGCGAGGTCAGCCTATCTTTAAGAAGAGTAACGACCATACTGTTCTACTCCTGATGCATGTATATGCATCCAAAAGAAAATCTATGTTTGTAATTACGCTTCTGTCTCTGTTTTTTGTCATCTGCGCTATAACCACAAGTCAAGCCACCAATGCTGCAGGAGCGCAGGTAGTAATATTAGCCGTTCTTTTCAGTGTATATTTGTATGTGAGGATGAATAGAATTCGGATAGACGGCTAAAGATATTTTAATGCCACAGACGGGAACTGTTTTAAGCGCCGCTGAGTATATTTTTTCTCAAGCGCTTTTTCATCGCAAAAAGATTTATTCTGTCGTTTGAGCAAGCAGCAATCCGCAGATAACCCACCATAAAAAAGAGATTTCCGGCAGGAAGAAACTAAAGTCAACAAGATTATGCAGGCAAAACGCAGTTATGGCCGCGATAAGACAGGCGATGGTATTGCTGTGCGGAGATTTTTTTATATTTTTTAAGGCATTGGTCCATAAACTAAAAATAAACCACACCAAGGATACAATCCCCAGGATTCCTGTTTCTGCCCAAAACTGCAGATATGAATTGTGCGAGAAGCGGGAATAGGCAGTGTTAAAATTACCCAGCCCTATGCCCAGAAAAGGATGGTTCAAGATAATGCGCAACGTTTCAGTCCAGTAATTAAAACGCATTGCTGCGGAAAAAAGCGGCTGAAAATGCGGCTTAGTAGCGGCAGACCTTATAAACAGCACAAAAGTTATAATTGCCATTAACAATGTGGCTAGTCTCGCGCCTGTTTTGGCGTTAATCTTTTTTTTCAGGCAGAGGTATATAAATATTGCGATGCCCGCGCTGAATATGCCTCCGAGGGAACGCGTAAGTAAAAGCGCAATGATGATGGGCGTTAGGTAGAATACGCCCTTACTCTTCTGCGTAAACGCAAGCGGTAGTATCATACTCAGGTATCCAGCCAGGGTGTTTGGCGTAACAAAGGGAAAAAAGATGCGTTTCTGGGCAAGGTAATCTTGGATAAAAGGGTCGGAGATATTGTGGTTGGCCACATAAGCGAGTATATGCCGAAAGCCGAAGATATACTGGTAAAACGCAAGGCAGGAGATAATTATGGCTGTAAATAGAAGGCAGGAGATAATCCTGTGATCATCCTTGGACAATGAGCTCACGATGATAAATATTAATATTGCCGTTATATATTTATCTAAACTTGCAATAAAAAGACCCTTATTCTGGCAGGGTAACCCAGATACTAAAATAGCGACTATAAACAAGAGGAGAGGATAGCGCAGTGGTCTCGCCATTTTTATCTTCGGACCGCGCAGTATAATCCAGACAGCCAAAAATAAGATAAGTGAAAAAGAGTAAATGGCGTTTGCCTGAGGGAAGGCAAGTGAGGCGATGAATGGCCTTACAAAGATTAGAATTAGTAATGCAATGACCATTATGCTATAATTCTAACCGTAAGTAATGCATATGTCAAATGGTGAGTGTAATTATTGTCGCTTACGCAAGAGAGGATTATATAAATAAGTGTCTGGCATCTGTAGTCAGTCAGAGTTATCCTCGGATTGAAACCTTGGTTGTGGATAATTCATTAAATCCCAAGATAAGAGAGATTATCAGAGACGCTTATCCAGATGTTAGGCTATTTGTGCAGGATAAAAATATTTTTTATGGCGCAGCCTTAAATATCGGCATAAGGCATAGTCGGGGAGATTATATTCTTTGTCTTAATGACGATGTGGCGTTGGATAAGTTTTTTATAGAGAAGGCGCTGAAGGGATTCTCTATATGTGAAAATGTCGGAATGGTTAGCGGAAAGATTCTGCGGCCTGACCGCGCCACTATTGACAGCGCAGGGTTGTTTCTTAGTTTATGGTGTGCACCTAGAGAACGCGGCTATGGCAGCAGGGATGCTGGTGCCTTTGATAAAGAAGGATTTATCTTTGGAGTAAATGGAGCGGTCGCTTTTTATCGCCGCAAGACGCTGGATGCAATAAGAGATAACGACAATTATTTTGATACAGATTTATCTATGTTTTATGAAGACCTGGATATTGCCTGGCGGGCGCAGAATGCCGGGTGGCGGTGTTATTATGTCCCCGAGGCCTTGGCAATACATACGCGCGGCGCATCTTGGAGACCGAGCCATACTGCTAGGAGATTTGCCAGTTTATACCTGAATGATAACCTCCATACACAGCTCATTAAGAACCGATATCTGGCTATCATCAAAAACATTTCTTTGTTAGGTTTGGTAGGCAGGTTGCCATTTATATTATTCCATGACCTTTTGATATGGTTATATATCGTGGTTTTTAAACCAAGATTAATTAAATTATTTTTTTACAACGCCGCAATCCTGAAAAAAGCCGTTCAAAAGAGATTCTCCGTCGGTAAAAACGGTTAATATAGAATTGGGTATTTACAAAAACTTCTTGACATCAATATACGATTGTGATAAAAAATAAAAATAATAATAAAGAATTTTTGGGGAGGTAAAAAGTTTAAATTGAAAAAAACGGGTTTGAGATAGGGCTCTTGTAAAGACAAGGAGAGCCCTTTTTTATATTCATCCATGAAGACCATAGGTTTAACTTACGATTTAAAGACGGATTACGAATTTAAAGATGGCGATCCCCCTGATGCGAATGCGGAGTTTGACCATCCTTCTACTATTGATGTCATTGCCTCCGCCATCGAGGCAGGCGGATTTAAGGTTAGGCGCATAGGCAATGTCAATAATCTCTTGGAAAAAATAGATTCTTTATCCGTGGATATTGTCTTTAATATCTCCGAAGGTGTCAGCGGAAGGAACAGGGAATCGCAGGTGCCTATACTCTTAGAGATGGCAGGGATTCCTTTTGTAGGCGCAGATGCCCTTACCCTTGGGATTACCTTGGATAAGATTATAGCCAAGAAGATATTTATTGCAGAAAACCTGCCGACACCCAGATTTTTTTCGGTAAGTAATGCCGAAGAACTCACTAATATTGACCACTGCAGATTTCCTTTAATTGTAAAACCTCGCTTTGAAGGTTCCTCCAAGGGTCTCTCGGAAAACTCGCGGGTTAAAAATATGCAGGAGCTTAAAAGACAGGTTGATTACATTACCTCTACATATAAACAACCGGCCTTGGTAGAAGAGTTTATATCTGGTCAGGAGTTTACCGTTGCTATTATTGGCAATGACCCGGTGGAGGCGATGCCGGTAGTCCAGATTAAGATTGACGGTTGTCTGCAGCTGGAAGATAAGTTCTATACCTTTGCACGTATCGCTTCAGACCGCTTGGAATACATCTGCCCGGCGCAGATTACTCAGGAGACGGAGGATAAACTTAAAGAGCTTGCCTTGCGCGCCTTTAAGGCAGTGGAGTGTCGGGATTTTGGCCGAGTGGATTTTAGGGTAGACAAAGAAGGCAATCCTTATATACTAGAAATAAACCCCCTTCCTTCCCTATCCACAGAGGATGTTTTTATGGTAGTGGCAAAAAGGATTGGGATTGGTTATGAAGAGATAATCAGAAGAATCTTAAACAGCGCCATTAAGCGGTATAATTTAAATTAATGAAAGTCGCACTTACTTACAACCTGAAAAAGAAAGACGATACGAAACCTCCGGATTATTTTTCAGAATTCGATTCAGAAGAGACGATAAAGGCGATTATCTCGGCATTGGAGAGTAAGGGACATACAGTGGAGGCTTTGGACGTTGAATACCCGCGGCTGTTCTCTTACTTTCGCAATAACCGCGTAGATATAGTTTTTAACATCGCAGAAGGAAAATGCGGCAGATTTCGTGAATCGGAAGTGCCGGCGGTTCTGGACTATCTGGACATACCTTATACAGGCTCCAATACATTCTCGCTGGCTTTAGCGCTAAACAAGGCCCTGACAAAGAAGATATTAAAAGCAGAAGGCATACCCACTCCTGAATTTCAGCTTTTTACTACCGGCAAAGAGACACTTAATCCCGCCCTGAAATTTCCTTTAATAGTCAAGCCGAATCGCGAAGGGTCGGCAAAGGGCATTAACAAGAATAATGTTGTGTGCAGAGAAGAAGATTTATATAAGAAGGTGCAGGAGATTATCAGCTTTTATAAACAGGAGGCGTTAGTTGAGGAATTTATTGATGGCAAAGAGCTGACCGTAGGTGTCCTTGAGGATGGCAAGACTACTATTCTGCCGATTCTGGAGATAGATTTCTCCACCTGTAAGAAAAGTGGAGAATACTTTTATTCTTGGAGAATAAAAGAATATCAGGGCAACTCTGACTTGGGGACTACGCCGACATTTTATTGCCCTGCGCGCCTGACCAGCGAAGAAGAGGCGCGTGTGAAAGAGGCGGCTTTAAAGACGCACCGCGCAGTGGGATGTTTTGATATCTCTCGCACAGATATAAGACTGGATAAGAAGGGCATACCTTATGTCTTGGAGATAAATCCCCTGCCCGGGCTTAATCCAAAAGAATCAAACTTTCCCCTTATGGCTTATGCAGCTGGTATGCAATATGAGGAGCTTATTGAGGCAATATTGATGAGCGCCTCGGAAAGGAATAGGGTATAAATTGGGCGATTCTCTGTCTATAGAAAACCAAAAGCCGAATGTTGAATCCGCACCCATCATTAAGCCGACAAAGAGGCCGCGCGACTATCAGCAGATTGCTCTTTACAAAGATGTAAATCCTCTTGATTGGGAAGACTGGCGTTGGCAATTAAAGCATAGAATCCGCACCCGCGAGGAGTTAACTCAGATTATTCAGCTTACCCCTGAGGAAGAAAAGGGTATTGAGAAGGCAAAGGGCAGGCTTTCTATGGCTATCACTCCTTATTGGGCAGCCCTTATGGACCCGGAGGATCCTAATTGCCCTATCAGGAGGCAAGGGGTGCCAGTGGCAGCGGAATCCATCGTCGCTCCGCATGAGATGGTTGACCCTTGCGCAGAAGACAGGGATTCTCCTGCCGCGCATCTTGTGCACAGATACCCGGACAGGGTCTTGTTACTGGCTACCGAACATTGTGCTATGTATTGCAGGCACTGCACAAGAAGAAGACTGGTGGGAGAGCATGAACAGACAGAGACAGCTTCCCGATTCGATGCAGCCATAGAGTACATAAAAAATAACCGAAAGATTAGGGATGTGCTTATTTCAGGTGGAGACCCTCTGACTTTAGAAGACGAGGAGTTGGAGAGTTTAATTCAAAGGATACGTTCTATTGCGCACGTAGAATTTCTGCGTCTGGGTACGCGTATGCCAGTAACCCTGCCCCAACGTATTACGGAAAAATTGGTCAATATGCTAAAGAAATACTCTCCGATTTGGATAAGCATACACTTTAACCATCCCCGCGAAATTACCAAACGTTGCAAGATTGCCTGCGATATGCTAGCTGAGGCAGGATTTCCTTTAGGCAGCCAGACTGTGCTCTTAAAAGGGATTAATGACCGGCCTTATATTATGAGGAAGCTTATGCATGAGCTCTTGCAGATAAGGGTAAGGCCTTATTACATCTATCAATGCGACCCGGTGAAAGGGACGCAGCACTTTCGTACTCCGGTTGCCGTAGGGATAAATATTATAGAAAAGTTAAGAGGACATACCTCTGGTTATGCCGTTCCTGTCTATGTTATTGACGGTCCTGGAGGAGGAGGCAAGATTCCTGTGGGACCAAACTATATTCTTTCTCAGGCAAAAGGTAAGTATGTCCTACGCAATTACAAAGGCAAGATTTATACTTATCT
>JAMWCI010000022.1 GCA_023818655.1 Candidatus Omnitrophota bacterium | reverse complement strand
GTCAACGCAGTTTTGGAATCGGAAAGCCAGTTGTGCGCAAATTGAGGCAGACCGATAGCCGCAAGCGAACGGTTAATAATATTGGCGCCGTCTATATCATTAATAATAAAACGCCAAGCCATACCTACCACAATCTCTGAAAGAACCGGCGGTATAAAAAATACCACCCGGTAGAAATTCTTCAGACGCATCTCCCGGTCGCATGCCCAAGCCAGTAAAAACGCCAAGGCATTTTGAAAAATCAACGCAATCAAGGTAACGTAGGTGGCGTTCCAGAGAGATTGCCACCAGCTTTTATCCGTAAAGAGCGCTTCCTTAAAGTTGCTTAAACCTATAAACGGCTTAAGCAAACTAATCCCGTCCCAGTCGGTGAAGCTGAGATAAAAGACATTCAGGAAAGGAATAATGTAGAAAATGGAGAAAATTGCGACAGCGGGTAGAACAAATATATAATTCTCCAGCGTGGATTTATATTTCATAAAAATTACCGATTACGTTTTAGAGAATTGCCTTCTCTTGGCTAATTCCCGCTCTTTAACCTTCTGGACCTCGCCAGCTACCTGTTCAGGGGTCTTTTCGCCGATAATAATAGATTGAATTCCCTTGTCCCAAGCCTCAATAACCGCAGAAAACTCCGAAATACCCCAGATATTCGGATGGGTAGCAAAATCCATGCCTTTGGCAAAATACGCCAAGATATCCGGAATTTTCTTCAGACAGTTTTTATTCGCCGGAAGATTATTGGTCTCTTCGGCTAAATACGCCTGTTGTTCTTCGTCTGTAAGCCATCTCAAAAATTTAACCGCCTCCTCCTTGGCTTTAGACCGGGCATTAATCATAAAAGAAGAACCTGCGCCTCCCCAAACAGCTATAGGAAAATCCGTTGAGACAGGAGGAGGAAGCATAACCCCATAATCAAGCTTGGGATTCATGCCTTTGTAGACATTAACGCACCAAGAACCGTTAAAGGCAAACACCGCTTTTTCATTAGCAAAAAGCTGTTCAGCGGTTTTATTGACCATAGTCACCAAGCCCGTAGATAAAATACCGGACTCCCGCATCTGCCTGAATAAATCCAAAACCTGAATCCATGCCGGGTCGGTGTAAGGTACCTCCCCTCGCAAGGTTGCCAAGACTTTCTCTTTCCCCATAATGTTAAAGGCGTAATTGTTGGCGAAACAATCTATCATCCACAGTTCGCCCCATCCGGAAACAAACCCCTGCATACCGGCTGACTTAATCTTTTTTCCCAACTCCAGAAATTCCTCAAATGTCTCCGGAGGTTTGCGGGGATTCAGGCCTAACTGTTTAAGAAGGTTCTTATTGTAGAGCAATTGAATAGTCATTATATCTATAGGCGCGCCGTAAATTCCTGCCTTGACGCCATAACTATTGCCCTCTTCAAACTCATTGACCGCCAGCGCCTTGGGGAAAAAACTTTTCTGCCATGCGGCATTATCCGCCTGCATATAAGGAGTAAGGTCAAGGATGTAACCGGCTTTTATAAAAGAAGCAAAGTCTCTTTTTTCTCCTAAAATACCAAAGACGTCTGGCAGGTTTCCGCCTTGGGCTGCGGCACGCACCTTCTGCGAGTAGGCGTCTGAAGGCGCATAAAGCTGAAAATCAAGTTTCACGCCTGTTTTTGCTTCATAACGCCGCGCTAATTCCCTAAAGACTGAATCTCTGTCTGTCATCCAGTGCCAAATAGTAATGGTAACTTGGCGCTCGTTCTTGCTGGATTGGCAACCTGTTATTAATGCGGAAGTTAAAATTACCAAACAGAAAAATGCTGCCCAGATGAATCTGTTACGCATAATTTTTCCTATCCTCTCTCTTTTTACAGGGGGTTGGCTATATGACGAAGATACCTTAAAAAATAGAATACTAAAATGTAACATATATTTACTTTGAGGTCAAGATTTTTTCTTTGTCGTTTACCTAAATAATATATATAAACTATAAACGTTATCTGGCAGCCAATAAAGTGGACATACTCATTAAATTGGCCCTCTCCAGGTTCACCCCTGCTCGACAATTTTGCTCATCTGTTTTTTCGCACCAGACTATCTCTCCGCGCAAATAATGCGGCTCTGGTCTACCGGGGATATCCACCCAGATTTCTACCGGTGCGCCTTTAGCTACCTGATAGTTGAGAGTAACACCAAGCCCCTTGGCGCTGATATCATTGGTCCAGCCTGTTCCTTCCCGATTAGCAAACAGGTCAAGGTAACGCAGATTAAAACGGGCTGGAAAACGTTCAAAAATCCGCCTGTCAACAAAATCCCCTTTCATCATATTCTCGCCTCCTTTATCCGTGATTTCCTTAATACCATTCCACCATCGTTTTTGTATCTGGCCTGCGCAGTAATGTCTAATAAATTGATAAATTTTTTCCTTAGCCTCGTTACTTATCTTGCTGAAATACAATCCACATAAGCTATAACCATCTATTATCCTATGCCACGCTACCCAGCACTCAACATTAACCACGCATTCCTGGCTTAATCTGATACGCAAAGTCTTGTAGGTATCTTTATCTATCCTGTGGCTAACTATAAGCTGGGCGCCCTTAAAACCAATATCCTTCAACTGGCAATCAAAGCATTCCTGTCCTTCGTTAATTGACACCCTGACCGGTTCATCTAACCGGTAGCGCACAGCTTCCCTACGGTCTTTATTTTCCATAATAATTTTCTAACCGATTCCCTTCCACCACTGTTTCCTTAACTCTTCAGGAAAATTACTCTCAACGTATTCATAAATCTTGGTCCTATACGTCTCATCAAGATTATTGAAACAGAGTCCGTAAGAACAATCCTCTTCTGACTCTTGGCTCCAAACCACAAAGGCGTCCGTATGCAACTGTAACCTATCTGCCAAGTTTATTTTTATCCTTGATAATGCTTCGGGCAATAGCTTGCGGGGTAAAGACAAACTCATCCCTTTTAAACTTATGTCCTTAACTCTACAGGGGATACCGTTAGCGCATTCTTCATCCATCGTAAGCTCTGCCGGTTGATTCACCTCCCATCTTGTTACCTTCCTGCGCTCATCCATCCAAATTCAGTCTCCTTTCTCTTCATTCCCCGTGGCTTTTGTTTTTGCCCCTGCCTTACCTTTGCCGTCGCCGATTAGCCAAGTCAGATATGGCGGTAAATAAATCCGATAATTCCCTTTGGGCCATCAGCTTGCGAAACACCCTGTACAAGATGCGGTTAGAAAATAACGGCGAACGTGTCGCATCCCTAAATTCAAAATCATGCTTATTGTCTATCCGGACTTCATCTTGTAAAAAAATCCCTTCCTGGCTGGAAGGCAGATAAAGCATAATCTGGTAGTCAACGCCCCCTATATTCTTGGTAAAAATGAATTTTCCTATGGAGCGTTCTGGATTAAAAAACATCTGATATAATATGAGGTCGGCTGGGTTCGCCAAAGGTTCTCTTAACACGAAAAACTTCTCCACGATAGTTAGCCTTGCGGCAATCTCTTGAGAAACAATATCATCCCAATTATAACTTTGTTCCCGAAGAAGCAGCCGCGCAAAATCTCTGCCTCTTCTGGCAATCTCAATAATGGGTTCCTTAACTGTTGCCTCTGTAAAGATTTGCTGTGCTCTTGTTGCTAAAGTTGGATAGTTAACTTCAATTGCGGCAAGATGATAGAGAAGAGCGGCGCATTGAGTAGGACTGATACTTAATAACGTTTCAATTTCTCGTTTTAACCTTGGCATCTCTCCACGTCTTAGTCTCTGGTATAGTTCTTCTTCAAGACAAATCTCCTGCTTCCCAAAAACAGGAGAATCAGCCGTATCCCTGCCGTGGCTAGAGCCCAGGTTAGGTTTGTCAGACATTATTATAGCTGAAGTTGTGGAAAATGTCACAGGTTCTTTTTGTGGTAAATTCTGCGGGGAAGCACAAACTGGGCCAGAACCATTTTGGGCCGGTAATACTGGAGGCTTGGGATAGGTATTAATTTCTTCGGGGTCTGAAGAGGTTGTCGGAGGCGCATAAAGCTCTCTGTTTAAGAAAATCGGAATTGCATTTGGGGCATCTTGATAAGAATCAAGGTTTTCTGTTATGACGATATCGTACTCGTACACGCGGCACTTGGCGAATTTTTCAAGCAGAACAAAGGTCTGCTGGCTCATATAAAACTTGCGGCCGAGAGCATAAATATTAGGTTTTGTCCCCGGCGCCGGCCGAAAACCAAAGTCGCGGTAAAGCACCTTTAACAAAGGAAGATTTCCTACATTAGAATCTACAGCGCGGACTTCGGGAAACTCCCGGAAAAATAGCTCCAGTATTGGCCGCATCAGCCCGCGCGGAGATTCGCGGGAAATCCTTATATCCTGCAAGGCATCCTTTCCATCAAATAATCTGCCACTTATTACTTCGGCGCTTACTCCTCCGATTAAAGGAAGGTCTTGAGTGTAATTCTTTTGCATAAAGATTAATCTCTTAAAACCATCCTTACCAACAATCTTTTCCACATCAAAAATGGTTTGGCCGATTCTGACAGAAAACATATATGGAGTGCCCACGACGTTTGTTTCATACGGCGGATATGCGGCAGAAGAAGCCCCAACGGAATCTCTCCCTGCGGTCGCATTTTCATCTTCAGGGATTGAACCTATAAAATGGTCATTGTATTGCTGAAGGTCTTCTTTTTCTAACCGCTGGAATCCCGTTAAATCCAAAAAGATATACGAAAGCTTGGCATACCACTCTTTTTTATCACCGATTTGCGTAAGACATATTGCTTTGGAAAAACCTTGCCTTTTTTCTTGGGGCAATTGTGGTTGCAAAATTATGATTTCTCCATCCGGCGTCCGCCAAATACTAAAGTCTTCATTTAAAAACTTATAAAGCACATACTGCAAGTTACGTTGCCAGATCCCGCCTACCAACTTGAGCCCCATCAAACTAAACCAATCCTGAAATATCGTAACCGCGTCATCTTCTAAATAATGTCCGACTGTTAAAAGATGGAGGAGCATTTTTATTAAAGGATCATGGCGCAAAGAGTCATGCTGGGAAGAAATATATTTTAGATATTGGAAGAACAAAGTATCTGCGCCTATCTTATTTTTATACTCCTCCCATCTTTTTATTGGCCAGACTTCAATATAATCAAAGCAACCTATCAGTATTACCTCACTACCCGACGGACAAAGGGTTGTTGCGTTTTCTGGCAAAACAATATAATAACCCTTCTTATCCTGAAAAATGGTTTGTTTACCGCCACCCAATGTGTGTCTACGAAAATCCTCTTGCATATAAGAAGAAAAGGTTTCTAAATTGCGAGCGTAAACCTCTTCCGGAATAATGCTTAAACATTCTACGTCACTTACCTTTAGATGCAAATAATAGAATCCCCGAAGCAGAATCTTTGGAAATCGGCTTTTGCGGCCAAAATAAACCTTGCCTCCTTTTTCAATTTTTGTCTCGCATTTACCAACTAAGTAACCGGAGCTTAAAGAAGGCAAAGATAATCTTTTCTTCAAGCGCATAAGCATTTCTCTGGAGTGGAATAGAGAGGTTAATATAGAAAATACCAATGTCGGCATAAACCGCTTTTCTTTATTTACCGATTCCGGCAGGGATATTTTTAAACATTTGTCTGGAGATATTCCCGTAATTGTCGCAAAGATACGCTGGTCTAAAGCCATCCCGCCGCTAGCAATTACCGTTATCTGGGAGGCGACAACGAGAAGCCGTATTGACTCCAGAATATTTCTTTCCTGCGTGTCCTTCTCGACATCTATTCCATAACTAGGAAGATTATAAATTACAGTGGCGGCTTCTGCGCCTTGTAACAAGGGAGACGCTAACTTGCGAAAATCCTGCGGGTGAATCTCAAATCTGTCTGAACCAATACCATTCAAAGCCAGATTCGCCTCCATAAGATTATTATCTGAAGTCGCTGCCACAGATTCTGCTCCCATTAACTCTTTTAAATAATCTAATTGCAGACCGGTTTTTCCCCAAGGGACATTCTTCTTTTCTATCAAATAAACCCTGGAGGCGCCCAGCTTGGCTGCGGTAATAGCATATAAACCATTGCGCGAGCCAACATCAAAAAATGGCCTATCCTTAATCGCATCGCGAATGTGCTGCATTGCAATTAAATTCTGAATAACCGGCACAAATACATTATGATGATTTCCGCTGAAAATATCCTCAAAGACATACGCACCCCAACCCTCCGCGGTTGGCTCTTCGCCAAGCACTATGCTTAAAGGATATTCGTTAATTAACTGCTTCAACTTTTCTTTCTTGGGCTTTCTTTTTGGTATCATAAAAACCTGAGCATTTATCACAAAGATATCGCCTGCTCTAAAATATAGCAAGGTAGCGTATAAAGGACTGAACAGATTTTCTTCGTAACCAAAAGCGGTGTAAGGATAGTTTATCTCTCCGATTTTTAAGAAACCTTTATGCAAACACCTTGCTTTTATCCGAAGCAACTTTACAAGCTTCTTTTCAAATTCATCCCCTGTTAAATGTTTTTCACAAAATCCTTTTTCCGGGTCTAATGCCAAAATTCCTCTTCCTCTATTTAAAATTTGTAAATTATCCCGATAGTGTTTATTTGCCGCAACTATGATGGCCATATTGCGAGCAAGGTATTCCGCATATTTTCTTTGAAAATTATATCCACGATAACGAAGAATATGTTGGAAATACGCTTCAGTAAATTCCCTATCATATTGCTGCTTACGATGATAAAGCGTATCAAGGTCTTTCTTAGTCGGCACCTGCCATTTGCCGTCTTTAAAGACAAAGTAATGGCGAGCAAGCCACTCTTCAGTTGATCGCCTTTTTCCCCCGGGTAAACTTAACCACTCCTCCTCTTCTAGAGCCGCAATTAAAAGAAATGCCAGAGCTCTATGGGGATCTCTGGAGTTGAATATTTTCTGCCATTTCTCTTGAAATTCTTTGTCTTTGGGCATAAGCGAAAAAGGAGTTTTAAGATTGTTCTCTCCTCTTGACGCAGACTTTATTGAAGGTAAAACAGGCGGATTTTGCGGTAACCTCTTAGTTGAATATGTAGCAGAAGAAGCTGAATCCGCGGCGCGAAAGAGACTGCGTAGTTTACACAAGGCTGCTTGCGAGAGTGGTTCTTGACGCAGGTGCAGATAAGCAGCGAGCATAAACATAAACGGGTCGTAACCCCAGTTCATCGCCAAGGGCTGGTATTCATAAGGCACAAAGGTATTAATCCCGTAAGAAGTTAATACCGTCGGCACCCGAGAGAGATAAACATCCAAACCCTTAAAGGCGGCTTTTTTAATATCGTATTTGGCCAACCCAAAGAAATGATTACCCAGACTCGTATAAATGTTTAGCGCTGTAACTATGGCGAACCCGCAGATTAACTGCAGACAGGTGCGCCTTAAATCATAAATCAGCGTTGAATGGGGTATCCATGGCAGAAAGAGCTCCAGAAGATTAAAGGTCGCCTGCGTTGCCGGACCTTGGAATACTCCGAAGAACATAAGGTAAAAGCTGTATTTCCAGCTAAAATCGCGGAATCCCCGATGGAGATACTGCGCCACAATCGCCGAGAAAAAGCAGCCGAACATGCTCACCGCCATATCCAGAGGAACCGCGCGCCAGTAAATAAGAGTGTGCGCCGCCTTCGCAGTCTTGCGTAAATCAATGTACATAACAGTCAACCCTAAATGCTCTAATAGAATAAACAAGGGTAATCCGATAAGGATAGAAACAATCCCTGCTTTCATTAATCTCCGCCAGAAACTACCCTGTTTAGCGTCCTTACTGGTTACTACAGAAGCAGAACTTTGATTTTGGCTCTTGAAGGAAACCCGATTCTTTATTTCGGCTCCCACCACGCTCCTTTCGGTTATCTCTCCTATTGATAATATGACAGGTAATAGTCTGTACTTCTCGTCATTCTTCACTCTAAATGCCGGCTGCATATGCCAAACATCGCATTCAGGCGTAGAAAGCTCAGGCACTCTTCTTACAGCAATCTGGTCAAATGGGATATCCAGCGCCTTTAATTTTTCCAATACAGGCAAAAATTCCATACACGGCCTGCCTTTTCTTAGATAAACAGGGGTCTCTAAAAATCGGTCAATAATTTCATGCCAAGCCTTGATTCGCGCATCAGGCTGCTGAATATTATTTAACCTTAATGTGCGCACCGTATTGATTACGCAGGTATTAAGCCTTGCCTCAACAAGTCCTTCAAAGACAGATAGACACCCAAGCGCCTTGCTTAACTCATCTATCTTGACTACATAATGAACATTTTTCCCGAGGGGAAATACCGTTGCGCTTACGGAAATCGGGCTGACCTTCATTTCCTTTGTCCGCTTCCAGGGTATAAACTCAACGCGATTGTCTCCGGGCATTACAAGGTAGACAGTATGCTCAATCACAATAACAATCTGCTTGCTGCCAAGCTGGCACAACATAAAAATCAAATCCCCGCCTCCTTTGCGATAAAGTCTTATCCCTTTTACCTTCTGCAGTTTTGCCTCAGTTAATTCTTCGCCCTTTAGTTTAAGCGCAACTTGTCGTCCTACAAAGCAATGCCCGGAGAAATCTATAACCAGATGCGCCCCAGAAACCCTAAATTCAGCAAAGAAAAGATTGCCAGCCAGAAGTTTATCTGTCTTTCTTAAGACAGCCTCTCTGGCCTGTTTAATCCGTATACCAAAGAGAATTTCCTGCGCGTATCTTGCTAAAACCGCATCTTCACCCTGCAGGGCCTGCTGTAGCGAAAACACAAAAATGTTCTGTTCAACATCAGCGAGCTCTCCATAAAGATAAAGCACATAAAGCGTATCTAAGTCGTTATAATTGATGCCTTCGCCCCTTCTGAGACGCTCGGTGATTTCGGGGATCATTTCTTTGAGCGCAACTTGACTTCCTTCAAAAAGATGCAGCTGAATCATCAGGGTATTGGCTCCTTTGTGGATGTCCTGACGTTGCCAGGTGGTTGTCTTTTCTTTTATCTGCGGGAAGAAATTTCTTTCTCTGGATAGTCTCTTAAGATGCTTAAACACCATATCCTTTGCTCCCGAAACTTCCTCAACAAACTCCCTAATAGCAGAATACCTTTCAGTGGGAATGAGCAAGTACCATACCAACGCCAAAAGCAAGCCATCAAACTCTATCCCTGTGGACTGCTTTCTCTCAAGTTCGTCTACGTAACGTTTGGCATCATTTAACCTTTTTTGCAACTGGCTTTCATTAAGCTTACGCAATGCCTCAAGTTGGTCCTCTATTGCCTCGTCTTCGGTTTCTTCCGCCTCTTCTCGGTCCTCGCTATAAAATCTCCGCCCGAAGTGTTTATCAAACCCCATCCTGCCGCCTAACCTATCCAATGGCTTATCGCCCATTCCCTCAGATTCCAAACCTTCTGTCAACTCTGATTCTTCAATATCCTCAGCGTGTAAAAGAAGCAACAATGCCTTGATTAATTCTTTCCTGTGCTTTGGCATCTGGGAATAACGTTCGTTTTTCAGCTCGGTTAACTCCCGTATGAAATCCCCGGCTTGCATGGCAATTATTTGCCTCAGCTCTAATTCTTGCTGCGCGATTTCTAGGAGACGGGATATCTTATAATTAGCTACACCTGTAATTTCTAATTCTGCCTTTTCTGCCAAGAAGAGGTCACGGGCAATAGCTCTGCGTTCATTCTTAGAAAGCGCTGTATTTTGAAGCTGTCTCTTCAGGTTGAGCATATAATCATTTAATATCCTTAAGAATAAATCCGCTTCATAGGGAAAGTATGGTTCGTCAAATAACTCGATGCCTCCCTCCTGCTTATTTTTCGCTGTTTCCTCTACCGCCCTTAAGAAATAGATGAGGATTTCTTCGTCGGGAAAACGTAGAAGCAATTGCGTCGCCGCGTTGAAGTTATAGCGGGTATTTCTTATCATATGTTGGAGCTTTTGCATCAAACTATTTTTGATTTTATGGTATAAGCGTTCGGCTACAGGATACCGTGTCTTTCTTGCTCTAAGGTCGGCGTAGATCTTTTGGAAACGCTCCACTGACTGCGGTTGAAAACCTGATCTGGCGTCTTCAAGTATCTGTCGGCAGAAATACCGACGCAGGTACCCTAAAGCTACGTTTTTTATGCGCCTCTTCAAACCCTGCAAAACTACCAAGGCCTTGTCTAATTGTTCCTGCCTGCTTTCTGGCCGCGCATAATACTCTTCAAGTGCTCTCCGAAGCTGATATAACTGCTCATCTATTTTTAAATCAATGAGGATTAGCCCCTGTCTCCACAAAAGACGCAGGCACTGCAACAGTCCTGCTATTAGCAAGACGAAAAAGATATTATTGATAACTTCGCCAAAAGTTGTGTCTTGGGCAGGTGTTTCTAAACCCGCATAGGCATTAAAGACCCCGATACTAAAAAGAACATAACTAATTAATAATCCCTTGCCGGCTCTGTTCTTTAAGGCGTCTTGAACCTTTCCCCTCAGCGCTCTGCTAGAATCATATTTAGCAGCCTCAGCAGCCGCAGCATTGGCCTTAAATCTCTCCACAGCTTTCTTATTAACCGGAACACGTTCATAGACATGCGGCTTTTTCTGCGCAGCCTTATTAATAAAAATAACAGTCTGTGAACTCAAGGGGTTTATAATAAGAATTTCTCCTCGCATGGGCGGATAAACTGTAATTCCTCCAAGAAGACGTTTGGGTTCAGCTTTAGGACTTCCACTAACCTGAAAGTCGCTGGGTTCATTAAAATGGAAAATAACATTTCCTTCTTTTGTCTTAATTACAAAGGGCTTAGCTGCGGAGACCTTCATACTCCCGCCAGGCATAATCCGGTTTCTTGTCTTCAGATAACTGCCGATAATTATAAGCACCCCGGCGACAAAAAGGCCAATGTAGATGGGCTCAAGCGGCAAAGAAACACCTTGAGCCAAAAAGGGATCACCTAAAATGGAATCGGAAAACTGGGTTAGGGGCAGAATTATATTGAAGGTGGGGCCAAAGTTATTTTTTCCGTTCCAAAATAGACCTGGCGTCGTTTTTTTAGGCGAGGGGATAGGTTGACCTTCTCGACCGTCAAAATACACCGCCCTCCATACACCACTGCCATCAAGTACTGCTACACCTGCGTTACGTCCAAAGCTATCATTTTTTAGTCTGAGATTAACATTGATAACACGTGCGCCTTCCGTCCACCTAACAGCATCCCCTTCTTTGTGCGCGCAAATCTGAGGCGGAAGATATGGCTCATTAATAGCCAATTCATTGTCATAATCTGCCCAGAAAATACCCCCTGGTTCATATCCCGGTTCTCCGGACTTTTTATTCGCGCCAAAGTGCGCGTTGCCACGCTGAAAAATGATATCGCTGAAATTGCCTAAGGAGATACCAACACGTAATCTACGGTCCAGTTCAGAGACGATGTGCTCAAGTGGTAGAATCTCCGGCTGCCGCTGCAATTCCAGTGAAACTTCTTCTGCAGTAAGCTCAGATACCGTTTTTTGCAGGCGATATGCCAATAAATCCAAAAACTGCGGTCGAAGCTTCCTGATAATGTCAAATAACACAATCGGAAGTATCCCCCCATGCACAACTATGCGACCACCTACGTAGACAGCTGCCCTTATCTTTCCATTAAGAATGTCTTCTTTAATCTGAGGGACGATAACCGCAGCCCTGTTGTCTTCTGGGATTCCCTGAAAATGCTGCAGTTCATGATTACCTATGAGCATAATAAGCTGGTTATTCTTTTCCTCCGCGGTTTTCGCCAAACGCTTCAGGTATTCATACAGCTCTATTTGTCTTTCTCCGCGGTCAATAAAATCTCCAGCGACGACAACCGTAACGCCGCTTAAGACCCAAGAGTCATTCATAAAATGTTCTTGCTTGCGTATTATGCCGAGCTGTTCCAGAGCGTTCCTAAAACCGCTGAGTTCTCCGTGAATATCGCCAAAGACGACGGCGCGTATCTGCGTATGAAGACTCTTTGGGGTATACACAGGCGCCACCTCTAAATGGAAAGGCCCATATGGAAGCTTGGGTCTATACCATGTTTTCCCCGCATCCGTTGAAAACACAGGTTTGCAGCGGTAACAGCCTGGACTCAAATTGCCTATGCCTGCCCTGAATAAATAGTTATTTCCTGCTGTCCCGATAAATTCAAAAGGATGCCAGAAGGTAACACATAACGTATCCTCACGCTGCACCTCGATAGCTGCTGCAATGCTCGTGCCAAAAATATGGTCGCCTATTTTCCCCGGCACATATACCTGAGCAAAAAAATCTATCCAGTCGCCTTCCGGAATCCGCCACTTTTGACCTGAGATTGGTCCACTCCTATATGCACAGATGGCATCAAAATTTCCTGCCCAGCCGATAGGGTATTGACCATTTATATCCTCAACAAGCAGGCGCACAAACGCACTCAACGAAAATTCTTTTAAGCGCAACAGCTTAGCCGCAAGCCCCAGGCGAAACTCTGCCCACTTATTCCACTTTTCATGGGCGACCCGCGCCCCGATAAGTAACTGTGCCACGCAGTAGAAGTGTATTCTCTGCATAAGGTAAGCGGTAAAAGTTTCTGTTCTATTTCCTGAACAGGCTATCTTCAAATATTCCTCCATAAACACATTCAGCATCGTCTCCATTGAAGCAATCAAACAAGGATGATTTTTGCGGGCATCAATTAAACCAAAAAACACATTTGCCAGTTCCTTGGCAGGAGAATCTATACCGCTCAATTCTCCGTCCAATAGCGCCAGCACCTTGCCAGAGGCGGAATCAACAAAGATATTCCACGGCAGATAATCGCCATGGGTATAAACTTTGTCTTCGCCAAACACAACTCTTTCTGCCTGAGCAAAAAATCTCTCTATCTCATCAACAGAAGGAATACCTGCATAACCAACATATCTCAGAAACCCTACCGCATCCATAACTCTCCTTTTAATTTGCCTGTAATCATCCGCACTAACCTGGGCGTTTACCGCAACACTAGTATGTAAATCCGCCAGTACCTGCGCCATAGAGCCCGCCATGTGCTTAAGCTTTGCTTCTGACACCAAGTGTTGCTGCATACATTCAAACATACGTATCAATCCCAAGGTTTCTAGATTCTCAACTACTAATGCCTGAGCCTGGTCGTTATAGTACAAAAGTTCAGGCTTCCCCGTAGGATTATAGCGGGTAAAAAAGCTTTTCTCCGCTTGATAAGCCGGGAGACTAAACTCGTCCCCTGTATAAATTTTAATGAAGTATTTATCATCATTTGTCTTAAGGATAATCCGCGAGCCAACCTTAAGCACTAACCGACAATCTAATGCAGCGCATAGTTCTTCTGGAGTTAACCGTCCTTCAGCCAAGAGAATAATTTGTTTTTTGAGTGGGCTTATCTCGCTTTTGACATCTTCAAGTTTCCTCAGCTCCTCAAGGTAGGACTCATCAAAGACAAGGCCGAAACGGTTCTTATTGTAAACCGTATCTAACATGACTCTTAATTCTGAAGGATACCGCAGAAAATACTGGCAAGATAACTGGCGGGAATGCGCTTCATTAAAGGCGTAAAAATGGTGTCCGAGAACCTCGTGACGAAGGATATCATTGATGATAATCTGGAATCTGCGCGAATCTTCGGTGTCTTCCAGCGGAGGCGCGCGTGCGCCTAATCCGGCCAAATCCAAATCCAGTTTTCCTCCAGCTGCCAGTTCAGCTACAGAATCTCTACAACGGTCGCGAAGATTAAGCTCAATTTTATCGGATGGAAGACATAGCATATCCATACCTGCTTCAAGATAACTTCTGAGGTTCCACTCAGCCTCCGACTGCATCCCTTTCTTCCGCTCAGAATCATCTACGATGGATACCGCTGGATACCGCCTCATTCTTCCTGCATCAACAGAGTCTGCTTGATATAATTGAAGATAGAGGCCGCCTTTGGCATCAGATAAAAATAACGGAGTCTGCAATAACAACCTCAAACAGAAGAATTCATCCTGCCTTGCCAACAGTTGTTCCTCTGTAAATAAGATGGCTAAAACACCGTTGGGCTTCAGCTTTTTAACTTTTTCTTGTATACTCTGGCGGAATCTTTTTGCTTTCATCCTGTCGAAGGGTTGGGTATAAAAGAAAAATACTATGTCAAAATCTTTCCAGGGAATACTGAATGCATCGGTCACAGGCAAGAAATCCAGATTATCTTGCATAACGATGCGCCTTTCTACGGCCTCACCCAATATGGGGCTTGCTAATTGAGAAATGGACGGATCTTTTTCTACAGAAGTAACTTTCATACCAAAAAGGCATACTGCCATAAACGCCACTCTTAAATCACCGCTTCCAAAATCCAAGAGACGCTTGTCTCTGAGGGAACCAAATCTTTGTTTTAATTCGCAAAAGACATTATAAATTACAGGGCAAGGAGTGGTATCGTGAATTGTCCCGTCTTGGACCATACCAAAACTAAAGGCGTGCTGATTAATAAATCTCTCCAATTCCCTATAAGCTATCATTATTGAATGAGTTCTACACCCGCATAAACCAGTAGGCCTTTTTAATAAGTTAGCTCTTTCCGGTGATAAAATCTTCCTTGACCCCACCCAGAAATCCGCATTTATATCTTCAATCTTCTTGAAATCTATACGGAAAGCTCCTTTTATTTTTGAGAGATCCGCCACTTGCGCATGCCAGAGGTTAGTATTTTCCCTGCGCACGATGAGCAATCCTTTAGGTTCATCTTTAAATAAAATCTCAATTTTATTTTGGGTAATACCCAAATGAATAACGTCGGCCTCCTTATCAGCGTAAATAGCCCAAAGCGCCTCTTGCAAGTTTTTATGCCATTTGTTCCTGATGCGTCTTGCCTCAACCCCCTGCATCATTCTTTCTGTTGCCTTCCAGCCGAAAATCTCCGCAAGCGAGATATCAATACAGCTTTGCAGGAAAATTCTTCCTTTTGCCCCAGACTCAATATTTTCTTCTGACCGCCAGCGGATTTGTTTATACTCCTCTTTAAGCAGGCCTCTAAAAGCAAATACCATAGCGCGGGGCGTAGCATGGTTGTATGCCAAGGCGTAACGAATAATCCAGCACCAGTAGGGAATAGATATGGGCAACTTAAAAATTTGTTCTAACATCTTTTGCGACGCGCTATGCCAGGCAAGGACAAAGACAATGGGATAAATTCTTTCCCCCTGCGCTGCGCAACTTTCCAAAAAGCGAAGCTGCTCTGTCTCGGACATCTGGCCGAAACGGGCATTTTCAAAATTATCCACCCAGGCGTCTGTGAATGTTTCACGCAAGGCAGCCGTCAATGCACCTTGAACCCTCCCAAAAATATCCACAACGTTTTTTTGATGTTCTGACAACTCCCTTTTAAAATCCTCTACTTGAGAAAACCAGAACCGCGCCAGCTTAGGAGCTTTATCCTCGGTAAGGATATCGCGGTTATCTTTATCTAAGCATTCTGTCTCTGCATAGATGGCATTTAACTTATCCCGCGCGCGCAAATAAAAGCTTAACGCAGCGGCGAGCTTCTTAAAATCATCTTCGCTTAAGTAACCTCTTTGCCTCATTCCCTGCAGCAGGGCAAGTGAATTTATCCCCTTGATTCCGTAGATTGTCCTTCCTATCATACAGATAGTAAGGATATCACGCAGCATCCCCCGGCTTTTCTTAACATTAAATTCCCGCTTCTCTTCATAGAGACAATGCTCCCGCTCATAATCAAAGATATCAAAATAAACGCTTGCGACTGAGACCGGGTCATTGCGCTCAAGAACAAAAGGGAATGCCGGGGTAGCCGTCAATCTTCCTAATAATTCTTTGGTGCCGGCGATAAAACGCAGCTGTTTTACCTCTTCGCTGGTAAAAGGATTAAACTGGGAATATTCTTTACAGGAAGCGACCGTTCCACAGTGTACCGCGTCTGGCTCAATAATCTTTAATTTGGTGTTTTGGAGACAAACTGCCAAATGTTTCAGAAATCTATCTTTAAGCCGCTTTGTATCCACTCCCTCTTTTTCTACCAGAATAATAATATCTGCATCTGAACCTGTCACCATCTCCTGACGAGCGACACTGCCTACCCCTAACACTGCCACGCTGTCAGAGGCATTTACCCCTGAGTCAGGGTCACTTAGAGAATCAAAAAGGGCCTGGTGCACGCACTGGTCGAAACGCTGGGTATTTTTTTGCGCAAGTTTAATGCCATGGTTTGTATCGGTAATTAAAATTTTCGGCAGAACGCCTGAGGTTAAATCAAATCTATGTCCGTCTGCAAACCCTAAACTTTCATAATACGGTTCAAGTCCTTCTGCGGGATGGATATAAAAAGAATCATAGCCATTTTGTCGGCTTACTCCCAGAGCAAGCGATAGCAGAGCCCGACCAATGCCTCTTTTTTGATATTTGTCTTCAACTAACAGGGCCCAATCTCTCCTACTGCTGCAGGGGTCGTTATCAATTGCGTAATCCACATAATTTGTCTTAACGTCAATTCTGCCTACCCACTCTTTGCCATTTTCTACAAGAATATGAAACCAGTTATCTTTGCGTGAGACGTATGTAAAACAGAATTCTTCGCCGTCTGTAGACTCCAGAATAAGTTTACCGCAAGATTCGTTGGGTTCTCTCTGCATAAGACGCTTGACATATAATTTCTCCAGCCAGTCTTCTTGCGCATAAACTCCATTGGGATTTGTCGGGCTTAAAACCTTAATTACTGCCTCTAAGTGAGCGCGCTTGTCTTTTCTACCAAGCCATTCTTCTGAGGCAATATCCGCGTTTGTCTCCGCTTCGAGACCGACGTAATTACCTAAAAGATGGTGTTGGTTAATTTCGTGGTCAAGCTGGGCTTGGGTGAATAGTTCGGCCTCTTGTGCTGATACGCCCAAGAAATCAGCAAGCTCTTCATCCGATTGAACAAAGGCAGGATAGATTTTGATAAGCCCCCTTGTTCCATCAAATTCGTAGGAGAAGAGATATTTTCTTCCGGAAGCAGGGTCTATGCCGGTATGCGGGGTAATCTGGATAAAAAGCGGAGGGGCGTGAGAACGGTTGCTCAAAAGAAAGGGTAGTCTTTGGGCAATATTCCTCGCCTCCTTGGTATCCAAGCCCTGCACCACAGGCTTATCGTTTCTTAAATCAACCGCAAACTCGGCAGAAGGAGGGTATCTTTCGTATTCTGGCTTTAAAGTCTGCTCAAAGGTAACCGGGGAATGAGAAGCAGGTGTGGCGGACGAACAACCGTCCTGCGCAGAAAATGACTGTTTCTGGTTGTAATACTGGAGCGCCTTTATCAATGCCGGAGGAATATAGCCGGATTCAGCTGGTTCAATAAACCAGTATATCTTCTGGAGCCTTTCGTTATCGAAGTAGATTATGGCGTAAGCCAAATTAATAGCCCTTGCAAATTCTTGGTGACGCCCCACATTATTACCTTTCGTATCCACAAAGATAGTAAAATCAGGAACTTCTCCGCCATTAGAAAGTGCCTCCTGCAATAAAAGGGTATATTGATGCAGCTGCGTTTCATACCCCTGGATCTGCTCTTGGCTTGGCTCAGGCGAAGAATTCCTACGATGGGACATCGTCGCGGATAATCCCACTACGATTCCTTTTTCTGAATGAGGATAGTTACGCAACGTAAGGCGATGTTTTCCATATTTATCAGTTAAAGTAACTATGCTAAAATGCACGCCCGGACCATCCTCGCTTTCGTTCCACGGAATTAATTCAATAGGCGTTTCTACCCCATCTTTAAGTTCAATCTGTGCTCCATAGGAAGTCTCAAGCACAGCTTCCGTCCCCATACATGCGAGCGTATAGACTAACTTCCTTTTCTCCGCATCCAAAATTCTAAATTGCCCTTGGCGAAAAACTATTTCTACACGGCTTGTCTTCCCCTTAATCTGAACTAGAAGGCCTTCAATTATACACTCCGCATCCCGCAACTGGGCTAAGAAATTTGCCTTGAATGCCGGGTAATTATAAATGGCAATGGCTGCATCCAGTTCCGGAATTCGCATACCCGGCACGTCTTTAATAGGTTGTGCCGCAATTAAGTATATATGTTCAATTCCTCCTTTCTCTCCCTGAGTAAGCACGAATTTTATAGGCACATACACTGACATTTTGTTGCTAAACTGAATGACCAATGAGTAAGCGGGGAATGCTGACGGTTCTATGCCACTCTCAAGATAGGGCGCAAAAAACGCTCTTATACTTTCTGCTGCTACCTCAAGTTGAGCTAAAATCTTATCTATCTGTTGTATATCAAGGCGCTTGGCGCAATATTCAGTCCATTCCACAATGATGCTATTAGAGCGCTCCGCTAAGTTTCTGAGCTCCAGTATTACCCGCCCCTTTTTATCCTGAAAACCAGTGCATTGACAGCTGACTTCTGAATGTGGTTGCTGACTCCCGGTCTCTGTTGCGTAAGCAAAGATATAGAATGGCTCCTTCCAGGGGAGCACTTTTAGACCTGCTCCTGGGATTGCCTGCCGGGTGTGTTGGTTGAACGGCTGGACATAAAGCTGGTTATCCTGTACCCAGACCTTAAATACCACCACCGGATATAACACAGAACGTAACCAGATTTCTCCAAGATTTGCCAAATCAAAAAAACGTATTTGCGGCAGGTCCTTACCCAGCAGGGCAATGCGCCGGATAGCATACTCCGCTTTCTGGTACGCAGGAAACACATTTTCCTTTTGCTGTTCGGATTTAAGTCTCTCTGTAAAAGCCCTATCTGCTTCAAACCAGTATTCTCTAGTTAGGGCGCGGATAGCGTAATGTGTTCTAATTTGTGTGCGACTTTGCCGCGAAGCATGCTTCAGGGTATCGCAGCGCGCATTAAAATGCTTAAGGTACCAAAGATTATTCTCTCTCTCTGGAAGTTGATTAAGAATCTGTATTGTATTTACCGCTCCTTTTTTTACCGCAGCCTCAAAGATTTCGTGTAGCCAGGCAATGGGCTCATTTTTGTATTGCGCGGCTAAACCAATAAGCTTTGCCTGACCAATGCCTTTAAGTTGAGGGTAAGCGGAATTATCAATAAGCACAAAGCTATCTTCATCAAAATCGTTTTGAAACCAGTTCAACACCTTTGCAACAAGAATAATCAATGAATAAGGGATATTTTTATCAGATAAACGAAGAGAAAGTATTTGGTTAAGTACCGATAATTTAGTAATGTCTTGCGAGGAGGAGCGGATAAGCGGCAGGCTAAATTTTTCTGCGCTCCTGCCAAAAGGAATAAAAGTGCCTTCTAAACAGCCTTTCTCTTGATCGGAGGGTAACCGAACCCTACTTATCCGAACTATCCCATGACCGATTGCGCCTGCTGTCTCTTGCCTGCGCCCATGCCAAATTACTCTGGCGGCGCGATGGATTACAAAATTGTTTGATAATGGCGAAGGCGCCGCCAGATGCGCAATAGGCTTTAATACGGATACCATAAGACCAAACATACACCGATATGATGCGTGCTGCCCTGCAATCAAGGGATTAACATTTTCTTTATTAAGATTGAAGTAGTCTAATTCCGAGATAGACGAACTTGCCTCTGCTGCTGAAGAGCTAACTGCCTCTGCAGTTTGTCGCTGCATCTGAGAAGAAGCGAAACAATCTTTTCTGCGCGTAATGCCGATAGATTCGCCATGGCCTTCCAGTGGCGAATTTCCAAGCCTAAGGGCCATGTTCCGCTCCAAGGAAAAATTGCGAACCATATCTTCAAATTTTTTATCGGCAAAATCAACGCCGAAGGTATCACGATGGACCACAACATATAGCATTATTTCATAATGCGACTGATTCTTGCTAAAATAGTTAATCAATGCGCGGCGGGCTTGCTCTTTTTCTAGACCAGTCAAATGCAAGAACTGATTTCCTTCAAAAAGTAATCTCAGAAAATCTCTAAATACCCATCGTTGCTCTTGAGGTAATTTATTTATAATTTCAAAAATCGCCACATGTATATAAAGGAATTTGCCATCAGTTGTTGCAGCAGCAAAGGAATCTTTGGTAAGTTCCCAGTCTGTAGTAATAATTAAAAGCGGTAGTGCCAGGCCCAACTCTTCTATCTTACTCCAAAGGTAGGACAGAAATGTTTTATCTTCTTGGGTAAAATGGATTGCTCTTCCTGCCTCCTCCATATTATCAGAAGAAAACTCCAGATAAATTTCCCTGTTGCTATACTTGAGGTTAATCTCGCGCTTTAACGCGGGAGTAGGCACAAATGGAGCAGGTAGGGCAGCGGCTGAACTGGAAGATTTCTTAGCGCCCATAGCTGATTTAACTTTGGCCCTCAGTTCTTCGCCCGCCTCACGTCTGGCAGCCTCAGCAGCCGCAGCATTGGCCTTAAATCTCTCCACAGCTTTCTTATTAACCGGAACACGTTCATAGACATGCGGCTTTTTCTGCGCAGCCTTATTA
>JAMWCI010000091.1:2472-5762 GCA_023818655.1 Candidatus Omnitrophota bacterium | reverse complement strand
ATTTTGGGAGACGGGGAGGTAAAACGGGTATTAACGGTGCAGGCGCATGCATTTTCCCGCAAAGCGCTGGATGCAATTAATGGCGCCGGCGGAAGGGCGGAGATTGTAAATGTTTAGCGCGCTTATCAACGCATTCAAGATACCGGATTTAAAAAGACGGATTTTAATTACAGCAGGTCTGATTGTTATCTATCGCATAGGTTGTTACATACCTACTCCCGGAATAGACGGCTCTGCCCTGGCTGAATTCTTTGCGCGCATAAGCAAGTCTCAGGGCGGGACAGTATTCAGCATCATCAATATGTTTTCCGGCGGCGCTATGGAGAAATTAACCATCTTTGCCTTGGGAATAATGCCGTATATATCTTCTTCTATCATTATGCAGCTTTTAACCGCAGTTATACCTGCCTTGGAAAAACTCGCAAAAGAGGGGAAGGCAGGATACGAAAAAATTAATCAATATACACGTTACGGCACAGTGGCGATTTCTTTTATTCAATCATTTTTCATTGCTATATGGCTGGAGAATCCGGAGCGTTTTGAAGGACTAAAGATTGTTATGCATCCGGGATGGGGATTTAGAATAATAACTGTGCTTACCCTGACTACAGGCACAATATTTATTATGTGGTTGGGAGAGCAGATACAGGAAAGGGGTATAGGCAACGGAATCTCTCTGGTAATTACCGCAGGGATTATTTCACGCATCCCCGCAGCGATACATCAGCTTTTTATATTCCTCTCTCCATTTAATGCAGCGCATAGACAAATTCAACCCTTTACCCTGCTGGTTATGGCAGCCATTTTTGTCATAGTAACCTTTGCCGTAATTATGATTACGCAGGCGCAAAGAAAGATACCTGTTCAATATGCGCGCAGGGTCGTGGGCAGAAAAATATACGGCGGCCAATCAACCTATATCCCTTTAAAGGTGGATACTTCCGGCGTCATCGCTATTATCTTTGCGCAATGTATTATACTCTTTCCGGCGACACTGGCTTCTTTCGTACCTAACCCGGGGTTTCAGCGGCTTGCTCAAGCATTGATAAGGGGCCATTTTCTCTATACTGCGCTCTATGCGCTTCTCATTATCTTCTTTTGCTATTTTTATACTGCCATAGTGTTTAATCCAAGCGACTTAGCAGAAAATATGAAGAAATACGGCGGCTTTATCCCCGGGATAAGACCGGGGGCATCCACCGCTGAGTTTCTGGAATATGTAATGACACGCATCACCTTGGCAGGTGCGTTGTTTATTGTGGTTATCGCGATTTTGCCGGATGCCATTATGGCGGGATTAAAAGTTCCGTATTTAATTGCTTCTTTCGCAGGCGGCACCAGCATTTTAATTACGGTAGGGGTGCTGTTAGATACGCTTAAGCAGATAGAATCCCATCTTTTGACGCATCACTACGAGGGATTTATCAAAACCGGACATATAAGAGGAAGAAAATAATGCGTATCGTACTTCTGGGGCCTCCCGGAGCAGGAAAAGGCACGCAGGCAAAGATATTGGCGGATAGACTCCAAGTTCCCCATATTTCAACAGGAGATTTGCTTAGAGAAAACGTAAAGAACAATACGGACTTAGGCAAAGAAGCAAGGGATTATATGGAGCGCGGATTACTTGTGCCTGACGAGCTTGTGGCTAAAATGCTTACCAAACGTTTTGCGCAGTCTGACACAAAGAATGGTTTTATCCTTGACGGATACCCTAGAAATTTGAATCAGGCAGAGACATTAGACACCATCCTGCAGGAAAAGAATATGGCTATTGATTTCGTTGTGTATCTGGATACAGCGGAAGATATCATTATACAACGGTTATCTGGAAGGTTAGTTTGTAGCGTATGCGCAGCTAACTATCATATTAAGAATATGCCGCCAAAGGTAAAGGGGGTTTGCGATAACTGCCACGGTCCGTTATCCCAGCGCACCGACGATAGAGAAGAAACAGTGCGCAAGCGCCTGCAGATATACAAAAAAGAGGTTTCATCGCTAATAGATTACTATGAACGCCAACACCGGCTTCGCCGCATTGACGGAGGCCAGGAGGCGGATATTGTTCTTAATAAAATCATAGGTTTTGCAAAGATGCTCAATGATTCCCTTAAAGTCTAAAGAAGAGTTGAGGATGCTGCGGTTAGCCGGTAAGGTCTTGAGCAAGATTATGCGGGAATTAGAGCGAGTTATCCGACCGGGTATCACTACCCTGGAAATAGACCAGCTTGCCGAAAGCCTGATAAAAAGAGAAGGGGTATTGCCGGCCTTCAAGGGCTATAAGGGTTTTCCGGCAACGGTATGCACATCCGTTAATGAAGAGATAGTTCACGGAATACCCGCAAACAGAATGCTAAAAGAAGGCGATATCTTAAGTTTGGATATTGGCATTAATTACTTCGGATATTTTTCTGATGTAGCGGTAACATTGCCAGTGGGCAGAATTGATTCCGCCAAGAGGAGACTTATCGCTGTGACAAAAAAATCATTGGCTATAGGCATCGAACAGGCGCGGATTAATCGCCGGTTATTTGACATCTCGCATACTATCCAGGCCTATGTAGAAAAAAACGGCTTTTCAGTAGTCAGGCAATTCGTAGGCCATGGGATAGGCAGACAGTTGCATGAGGAACCGGAGGTGCCTAATTTTGGAAATGCGGGTGAGGGCCTCATCTTAAAGGCAGGCATGGTTTTGGCGATAGAGCCAATGGTCAATATGGGTACATGGGAAGCCGAAATTCTTGAAAACGGATGGACGGCAGTGACAAAAGACGGCTTGCCCTCAGCCCATTTTGAACATACCGTGGCAGTTACGGAAAGAGGGCCTGAGATTTTAACGGCATAATATGGCGAAGGAAGAGCTGATTGAGACAGAAGGCACGATAATTGAAGCGCTGCCCAATGCCATGTTTAAGGTTGAACTGGAAAATGGACATATAGTTCTGGCGCATGTCTCGGGAAAAATGCGCATGAATTTCATAAGAATCCTTCCAGGAGACAAAGTAAAGTTGGAGCTCTCGCCATATGATTTAAACCGCGGGAGGATAACTTTTAGGATTAAGTAAGGAATATATGACATGAAGGTAAAGGCGTCTGTTAGAAAAATTTGCGATAAATGCAAAATAATTAAAAGAAGAGGGGTAGTGCGCGTTATCTGCGTCAATCCCAAACACAAGCAAAAACAAGGCTAATATCATTAAGGAGCAGCTATGCCAAGAATTTTAGGTGTGGATATACCAAAAGAAAAGAGAATTGAGATTTCCTTAACGTATCTGTATGGTATTGGACGC
>JAMWCI010000091.1:0-2462 GCA_023818655.1 Candidatus Omnitrophota bacterium | reverse complement strand
TCCTTAAGGAAGCAAGTATTAATCCTGACAAGCGGGCAAAGGATTTAAATGAAGAAGAAATTTCTCGTATTACCGCCACGTTGCAAAAAAGCGGGCTGAAATTAGAGGGGGATTTACGTAGAGATATCCAGCAGAACATAAAAAGATTGATGGATATCGGTTCTTGGAGAGGTTTAAGGCACAAAAAAGGACTACCTGTCAGAGGTCAGCGTACACGCACTAATGCCAGAACAAGAAAAGGCCCGCGCAAGAGCGGCACTATAATAATCAAGAAAGAAGCCGCATCGGCAAAACCCGCGGCAAAATAAAACCCAAGGAGTAAAAGAATGGCTACAAAAGAAAAGGCAAAAAAGAAGAAGATAGCGAAAGGTATAACTTCAGGGATTGCGCACATACAGGCAAGTTTTAATAATACTATTATCACTATTACTGACAAGGAAGGCAATTCTTTGGTTTGGTCTGCTCCGGGGGTAGTCGGTTACAGCGGCTCTAAGAAATCCACTCCTTTTGCCGCACAGGTTGCGGCTACCGACGCAGCCAGAAAGGCAAAAGAAATTGGGATAAAAGAAGTTGAAGTACGCGTCAAGGGTCCGGGATTCGGCAGAGAATCGGCTATACGCGCCTTGCAGGCAGCAGGACTGATTATTACAGCGATTAAAGACGTTACTCCTATACCGCATAACGGTTGTCGACCTAAGAAGAAAAGGAGAGTATAAACAATGGCCAGATACATCAAAGCGGTTTGTAGACTTTGTCGCAGAGAAGGCGAGAAGCTTTTTTTAAAGGGCGCGCGCTGTTTTACAGAAAAGTGCGCAGTCGCAAAGAGGGCGTATGCGCCCGGACAGCATGGCGAAAACAGGAAAGCAAAACTATCTAATTACGGCTTACAATTGAGGGAGAAGCAAAAGGTAAAAAGAATGTACGGTGTTTTGGAAAAGCAGTTCCGTCGGTATTTTGAAATCGCTTCCAAATCAAAAGGTGTTACCGGAAAGGTGTTGTTGCAGTTATTGGAAAGAAGACTAGATAATGTAGTCTTCCGGCTGGGGTTAGGAATTTCCCGTTCTCAGGCCAGACAGATTGTGCGACACAATTACATTTATGTAAATGATAGAACGGTCAATATACCTTCTTATTCAGTAGCTAAAGATGAAATCATCCGCGTAAAGGTGAAAGAAAAGGCATTGAAAAAAATAAGGGAAAACTTAGAGCTTTCTAAGGACAGGACTGTGCCTTCGTGGCTTGAGTTTGACGCGGCTAATCTGATGGCAAAGGTAGTTAGACTTCCGGAAAAAGAAGATATTCAGCAGCCGATTGAAGAGCAGTTAATCGTAGAACTTTACTCTAAATAATAATATAGTTCATAACTTATAGTTAATAGTCTATAGTAAAATTTACTGTCAAGCAATAGCAACTGACTATAGACTAAATGAGGAGGCGAAATGGGCATAAAGTGGCACGATTTTCAGTTACCCAAAAGATTGGAATGCGACGAATCGACCTACACCACTATATACGGGAAGTTTTGGGCTGCTCCTTTTGAGAGGGGATACGGCGTAACATTGGGCAATTCTTTAAGACGGGTGTTGCTTTCTTCAATTGACGGCAGCGCCGTAACCTCGGTAAAGATTGCGGGGGTGGAACATGAGTTTTCCACAATCCCCGGCGTATTAGAAGATGTTCCGGAAATAATACTAAACGTTAAAAGTTTGGTTATTAATTCGCATTCCAAGATTCCCAAGACCATTTATATCAGAAAAAATACCAAAGGCGAAGTAAAAGCAAAAGATATTGAGGTAGATGAGACGATAGAAATAGCTAATCCGGACTTACATATCGTTACCCTTACCAAAGACGTAAAATTTAATATGGATATGGAAGTGGCTAGGGGCCGCGGGTATGTCCCGGCAGAATTAAATAAGAAAGAAGATGCAGCCATTGGAGTAATCCCGATAGATTCGGCGTTTAGTCCGGTAAGGAAAGTAAATTTTTTTGTAGAGAATACGCGCGTAGGCCAAAGAACAGATTATGATAAGTTGACGTTAGAGATATGGACAAACGGCGCGATTACGCCTAAGGATGCGCTGCTTTACGCCTCCAATATCCTGCAAAGACATCTGGATATCTTCGTTAATTTCGGCTCTTTGCCTGAAGACATTATCGAAGAAGAACCTGAAATGACAAAAGAAGAAATATCATTGTATGAGAAGCTTCGTCTGCCGATATCAGAGTTAGAGTTATCGGTCAGGAGCTCTAACTGTCTCAGAGAGGCGAATATCAAGATAATCGCCGACTTGGTGAAGAAAACAGAAGATGAGATGCTTAGTTTCAAGAATTTTGGTAAAAAATCCCTTACAGAAATCAAAGAGCTCCTTGCGGGAATGGGATTATCTCTTGGTATGCAGGTAGACCCTAAAAAACTAAAGAAGGTTTAAAAAATGAGACACAGGAAAAGAAAAGCGCTT
>JAMWCI010000021.1 GCA_023818655.1 Candidatus Omnitrophota bacterium | reverse complement strand
ATTGTTGTGGCTATAAACAAAATAGATAAACCGCAGGCTAATTTGGACAGGGTGAAGAAACAGCTTGCAGAGCATGATTTAACTCCGGAAGAATGGGGAGGCAAGACGATTACCGTGCCTGTATCGGCAAAGACCGGAGAGGGTATTGACAATCTTCTGGAGATGATATTGCTGGAAGCGCAGATGCTGGAATTAAAAGCAAATCCCAATCGTCTTGCGCGCGGTGTGGTGATAGAAGCAAAGATGAGCAAAGGCAGAGGTCCTGTAGCCACATTGTTGGTTCAAAATGGGACTCTGCATCTTAATGAGAATATAGTGGTGGGGAACTTTTACGGAAAGATACGGGCTATGTTTAATGACCGGGGTCAATCCGTAACCAACGCTCCTCCTGCTATGCCGGTTGAGGTTCTGGGTATCTCTGCCGTTCCTCTGGCGGGAGAGCAATTTTTTGTGGTTGAAGATGAAAGAATAGCGAAAGAGCTGGTGGCGGCGCGCCAAGAAAAAGATAGACAGCTACAATTAAGAAGCGCAAAGAGGGTTAGTTTGGAAGAATTGCACAGTCAAATAGAAGAGGGAAAAATAAAAGAATTGAATTTGATTATCAAGGCAGATGTCCAGGGGTCTCTTGAGGCGATAAAAGAAACATTGAGGCGCCTGGATGTCTCGGAGATAAAGCTTAACATTATTCATACAGGAGTGGGCAATATCAATAACTCCGATGCCATATTAGCAGCCGCTTCCAACGCGTTGATACTGGGTTTCAACGTGGGTGTTGAAGAACTGGCAAGGCAGACCGTGGATAAGGAAGGGGTAGAAGTCAAGATTTACAATATAATTTACGAATTGGCAAATGAAATTAAAGCCGCCGTAGAAGGCATGCTTGAACCAAAGATTAAGAAGGTATTCATAGGCAAGGCAGAAGTGCGCAAGGTTTTTAAACTTTCAAAGGCAGGGACTGTGGCTGGATGTTTTGTCACTAAAGGGAAATTGCATCGCAATGCGGTAATAAATATCGTGCGCGATGGAAACATTGTGTTTGAAGGCAAGCTTTCTTCTTTAAAGCGCTTTAAGAATGATGTGCGCGAAGTTGCGGAAGGGTTTGAGTGCGGCATGAGTTTTTCCGGATTTGACCAGATATTTGAAGGCGATATTGTCGAGGCATACGAAATAGAAAAGATATCCAGGAAACTTTAAGATGAAAAAACGAATCTTAAGCGGGATGCGACCTACTGGAAAACTGCATTTAGGGCATTTGGTTGGCGCCCTGAATAACTGGATAAGGCTTCAGGAGGAATATGAATGTTTTTTTATGGTTGCCGACTGGCACGCCCTTATGTCTGAATATGCAGAACCCAAGCATTTAAAGGAATATGTTATTGACAATGTCATAGACTGGATTGCCTGCGGTGTCTCTCCGGAGAAATCCACTATTTTTATACAGTCCCGAGTTAAGGAACATTTGGAACTGTATATGGCGCTTTCTTTGATTACGCCGTTAGGGCTGTTGGAGCGATGCCCCACATATAAAGAACAGCTGCGTGAAATCGCCAATCGTGATTTGAAGACTTACGGATTTCTGGGGTATCCGGTTTTGCAGGCAGCGGATATCCTGCTTTACAAAGCGGAGGTTGTTCCTGTCGGAGAAGACCAGCTTCCTCATCTGGAGCTTGCCCGCGCGATTCTTCGTAAATTCAACCATATTTATAAACAGGAATTATTCCCTGAACCTGAGGCGCTGCTTACGGAGGAAAAACGCCTGCTTGGTCTTGACGGAAGAAAAATGAGTAAGAGCTATAATAATTACATCGCGCTCTCTGAGGAACCGGGCTCCATACGCAGGAAAATAGGGAATATGTTTACCGATCCGGCGAGGATCAAGTTTACTGACCCGGGGCATCCGGAAAAGTGCAACGTGCACAGCTATTATGCCGCATTTGCGCCAGAGCGCAAACAGGAGATTGACGAGCTTTGCCGCAAGGCAAAAATCGGCTGCACTCAATGTAAAAGAGCATTGGCGGAAATCCTGATTAAACTTTTAGAGCCTATACAGGAAAAAAGGAATAAGCTTATCAGAAATAAAGCAGAGATACCGCTTATATTGGAGGCAGGAGAAAAGAAAGCCCGCGCCGTTGCCTCCGCAACTATAGAAGAAGTAAAAAGACTCCTTAATATATAAGATGGGATACAAGATAAGACTAGATATATTTGAAGGACCGCTAGATCTTCTTCTTTATCTGGTCAAGAAAGACCATCTGAATATCTACGATATACCTATAGCCAGGGTAACCGAACAGTATCTAGAATATTTGAATCTTATGCAGTTGTTGGATTTAAATATCGCGGGTGAATTTTTAGTGATGGCGGCTACCCTTATGCAGATTAAATCCAAGATGTTGTTGCCTGCCGAGCAAACCCAGGGTGAGGAGGTTGAGGATGACCCGCGCGCTGATCTGGTTAAACGTCTTCTTGAATACGAAAAATTTAAACAGATAGCTGAGGAGCTACGTATCCGTGAAAATGAACAAAGGGAAGTCTATAGGCGGCCAAAGATAGATATAGAACATGAGGTAGGCAATACAAAAGAAGTATATTTTGAGGCAAGCATATTTGATTTAATCAATGCCTTCTCTCAGACGCTTAAAGATGTGCCGAAAGAAGTATTTTACGAGGTTATCAAGGATGAATTTACCATTGAAGAAAAGATTCACGAGATACTGCATTTATTGATGGATGAGCCTACTCTTAGGCTTTCAGTTTTATTTGGCAGGACAAAGAGCAAAACTGAGATTATTGCGATATTCCTGGCGATTTTGGAGTTGGTGCGTATGAGAGAAATAATCGCTGTGCAGTCCGGTTTATTCGAAGACGTGGAGATTATCAGGAATAAAAATAATATAACGCCTTATGACAGAAAAGACGCGTCAAGCACTAGTTAAAGGCAATCTGCCCATTTCGGATATCAAGGAATCTGAAGAGGATATTGTTCTGAATCTCTCTCTTAGGCCGAAGAAATTAAGCGAGTTTGTGGGTCATAAGGAGATAGCAGAGAATTTAAAAATTTCCATTCAGGCGGCAAGACAACGCAAGGAACCACTGGAGCATGTTTTATTAAGCGGGCCACCGGGACTGGGCAAGACTTCCTTGGCGCACATCATCGCCCATGAAATGAATACCAAGATTACCGCTACTAGCGGTCCGGCTATTGAGCGCGCGGGTGACCTTATCGGTATACTGACTAATTTAGAAAGAGGCGATATACTTTTTATTGATGAAATACACCGTTTATCAAAAGTAGTTGAGGAATTTCTATATCCGGCAATGGAGAGTTTTCAGATAGATTTTATAATTGATAAAGGTCCATACGCCAAAACGATAAAATTTAATCTTAAACCATTTACTCTTGTAGGCGCTACTACGCGCACAGGGCTTTTAGCCGCTCCGTTGAGAGGTAGGTTCGGCATATTTTACAACCTTGATTTTTATAGCATAGAAGATTTGGCCAAGATAATTAAACATTCTGCAAAAATTTTAGGTGTAGCGGTAGATGATGAAGCTGCTTTGGAGATTGCTCGCAGAAGCCGAGGGACTCCCCGCATTGCCAATAGGCTCTTGCGCCGCATTCGTGATTATGCGCAGGTTTCCGGAGTCCAGAAGGTAGATACCGTAGTGGCATCCAAAAGTCTGGATGACTTAGGCATTGATAAGGCAGGGCTGGATGATTTTGACCGCAAGGTGCTGAAGGTTATTTTAGAGACATATGGCGGAGGACCTGTGGGTATTGAATCTCTGGCCGCCAGTCTTAATGAGGAAGTGGATACTATTGAAGACGCGGTTGAGCCGTATCTTTTAAAAGCAGGTTATATTAAACGAACCTCCCGCGGCAGGGTTGCAGCAAAACTCGCCTACGAACATTTCGGAAAGAAATACGAAAAACAGGAACAGTTATTTTAATATACCTTAGTTTGCGGGTTATGCCTTGTCTCTCGCATGGGCGTTTGTTCTCGCTCGCAAGTAAATTGTTTTATATAATAATAAGAAGAATAAAATACAGCTATGAAAATTCTGTTGCATACTTGCTGTGCCCCGTGCCTGATATATCCTCTTAAGAGATTGCAAGAAAATCAGGATAAAGTGGAAGGGTTTTACTATAATCCCAATATCCATCCCTTGGTAGAATTCGATAACCGTAAAGGTGCGGTTGAGCAATTAAGTAGAGAGACAGGATTGGCAGTCAGTTATCCAGAATATGACCCCAAAGATTTCTTCATGGCTGTGTATTTAAAGGAAGATAACGCCGGAAGGTGTGAAGTCTGCTGGCGCCTGCGTCTTGAGCGTACGGCCAGTGAAGCCAAAAGAAGAGGCTTCGATGCATTTACCACTACTTTATTAGTAAGTCCTTATCAAAATCATGAGCTACTGAAGAAAATCGGCGCCGAGATCGCCCTGAGAGAAGAGATTGAATTTTATTACGAAGATTTCCGTACGGGTTTTCGTCAGGCGCATGCTGAGGCTAAGTCTAGAGGCATATATTGTCAGAAGTATTGCGGATGTGTCTATTCCGTAATAGAACGGTATCAGAAGAAGGAGAAGTGATGCTATGGGCGAGTTAGGCAAGACGTTGATTATATTCGGGTTGATCTTGATTGGCGCAGGTCTCTTACTTACCTTTTTTCACAAGATTCCTTTTCTGGGTAAGTTGCCAGGAGATATATTAATCCAGAAGAAAAATTTCACTTTTTATTTCCCATTAACTACTTCCATATTTATTAGCGTAGTCCTTTCTTTGGTGTTCTGGTTATGGTCCCGTCGATGAAAATACGTTTTATCTTGTTTTTTCTCCTTTTTACGTTGAGTAGCGCATCTGCAGAATCACAGCACTCTATACGGGTGGCTATTTTGCAGAATGAACGCTCTTTTAATTTAAAGATAAAAGGCGAATATACAGTAAGCGAATATCGCAACCGCAATTTTATTGCGCAAGGAAAGGACTTAAATACGACAGTAATCTGTTCCGAAAACAATATTTTATTGGCTGGCCGCAGACAGAGGAGCAGAAAACTGGTAATTTCCGCTAAAGACGATAACTCTATCCTCATTGACGGGCGGACCTTTAAAGGCGCCATCATTATTATAAGAGAAAAGTCCGATACGTTTACTGTGGTTAATGCGATTGAGCTGGAGGATTATGTTAAAGGGATACTCTATCAGGAATCATCGCATTACTGGCCGATGGAGGCATTGAAGGTTCAGGCTATCGTAAGCCGGACATACGCCTTGTATATGACGCAGGTAAATAAAGACAGAGATTATGACCTGACTAATACTGTTTATTCCCAGCTGTATGGTGGGAGTTCTTCCGAGAGATATCGGACGAATATAGCGGTGGAGAAGACGCGCGGCGTTGTGCTTACTTATCGCGGAAAGGTTTTTCCCGCCTATTTTCATGCTTCCTGCGGAGGGTATACCGAGGATGCCTCTGTTTTATGGAATATAAATATCCGGCCGCTTAAAGGCGTAGTTTGCGGTTTTTGCAGGGAATCTCCGCATTACAAATGGCACTATGTGCTGTCTTTATTCCAGATACGACAGAAGCTAAAAAGTAAAGGTTATTCCATAAGTCAGATTAATGATATTGTATTGGTTGACAGGGATGTATCGGGCCGGGTAAAGGAGTTAAAATTGGTATTTACCAAAAATAATTTCCTGAAGATTTCTGCCAAGGATTTTAGGGAGATTATCGATCCCAACGGTATACGCAGCACGAATTTTACCCTGCAGATTGTCGGAGAGGATGCGGTATTTGAGGGTTTTGGCTGGGGTCATGGAGTGGGTCTTTGCCAGTGGGGAGCGTATTTTATGGCCAAACAGGGATTGGACGCCGAGAAGATTCTCGCCTATTATTATCCTGGAAGCGATGTTATTCATATCGGATTTTAATTACCAGTTGCCTCGTGAACTAATTGCGCAATATCCTTTGTGTCCGCGCGACAAATCTAGGCTTATGATAGTTAAGCGCAAAGGCGGGGAAATAGAGCATCGTATTTTTAGCGATATCATTGAATATATCGCAAAAGACGACGTGGTTATTCTCAATAACACTAAGGTACTTCCCTGTCGGCTATATGCACAGCGGCCTACCGGGGGTAAAGCAGAGGTTTTATTGCTTAGGCGCAAGGAAGGTTTTTCCTTCTATGCCTTACTTAAGCCAAGCCGTCTAAGATTAGGGGAGAGGCTTGTTTTTAACGGGGCAAATATATACGGAACTATCAGCGCGAAAAACGAGATTGCTTTCAGTGCGAAAAATATTGAGGAGATATATCAGTTAGGGGTAATGCCTTTGCCTCCGTATATAAAACGCAGGGCCCAACCCGAAGACAGTGTTTATTATCAGACAGTATATGCCAAGGAGATAGGGGCAGTGGCTGCGCCTACCGCAGGGTTACATTTTACAGAAGAGCTGTTGCGGAAACTTGATTTATCCGGAGTAAGGATTGGATATATTACTCTGCACGTGGGGCTAGGAACATTTAAGCCTGTAAGGTGCAAGGACATTACAAAGCACAGGATGGAACCGGAGTATTTTCAGGTTTATCCAGAGACGGCTCAGTTGATACAGGAGGCGAGGCAGCAAAAGAAGCGGATATTTGCCGTAGGCACGACTTCATTGCGCGCGTTGGAAACGTACAGCAACGGCTTAAGCAGCGGTTATACGGATTTATTTATTTATCCGGGTTATAATTTCAGGATTACGGATTGCCTGTTGACGAATTTTCATCTTCCTGCCACCACTCTTTTTATGCTTGTCTGCGCCTTTGCTGGCAAAGAACTTATGCATTACGCCTATCAGGAGGCAATTAACAAAAGATACCGTTTTTATAGTTATGGCGATGCCATGTTAATCCTATGAACAAGTTATTTGTATTGCAACACAAAGACAAGAAGAGCAAGGCAAGGACAGGCAGGTTATCCACTCCGCACGGCTCTATTGATACCCCTTGTTTTATGCCTGTGGGAACGCAAGGCACAGTAAAGACCCTTTCTCCAAAAGAATTAACTGACGCAGGTGCGCAGATTATGCTCTCTAATACATATCATCTTTTTCTAAGACCGGGGGTAAAGGTAATTAAACGTGCCGGTTGTCTGCATAAATTTATCTCATGGGACAAGCCCATACTTACCGACAGCGGCGGATATCAGATATTTAGTCTGGCGCTTTTACGCAAGGTAAATGACCGCGGGGTGGAATTTCAATCTCATATTGACGGTCTGAAACATTTTCTTACGCCGGAAGATATTATAGATATCCAGGCAACTCTAGGTTCAGATATCGCGATGCCTCTTGATGAATGCGTACAGTATCCTTGTCCAAAAGACCAGGCCGCTGTTGCTATGGAACGCACTATTAATTGGGCCAGCCGCTCCAGGGCCGTATTCAAAGGTGACGGCCAATATCTCTTTGGAATTCTACAGGGCGCTACTTATGAAGATTTACGCAGGGATTGTTGCGATAGGCTCCTTGAGATAGGCTTTGATGGATACGCTATCGGAGGAGTTTCAGTTGGCGAACCAAAGAGTTTGCGTTATAATATAATGCAGTTGAGCGCTGATTTACTGCCAGAAGATTCAGCGCGTTATCTTATGGGTGTCGGGCTTCCGGAAGATATTATCGCAGGAATAGATTGCGGGATAGATATGTTTGACTGTGTCGTGCCTACGCGTTATGGAAGAACCGGCACAGCCTTTACGAGTATAGGCAAAATAACCATTAGAAATTCTCCTTACATAGAGGATTTCTTGGGTCTTGATCCCAATTGCCGCTGTTACACCTGCAGCAATTTCAGCCGGGCGTATCTGCGGCATCTCTTTAATACGGACGAGATGCTGGGGCTGAGGCTGGTTTCTCTGCATAATGTATATTTTTACTTAGAATTGATGCGCCGGGCAAGAGAGGCAATCAATCAGGATGCATTTACGGAATTTAAAAAGGATTTTTTTGATAAATATAACACAAAATTAAACAACAGTTGACATGCGTATAGATATAATCACTATATTTCCAAAGATGTTTGCCCCTGTGCTAAATGAATCTATAGTCAAACGGGCGCAGAGGCTTGGCAGGGTAAAGATATGCATTCATGACCTGCGCGATTTTACCAGCGATAAGCACCGTAAGGTAGACGACCGTCCTTTTGGAGGAGGCTCGGGAATGGTGATGCGCCCAGAGCCGATTTTTAATGCAGTAGAATATATTAAGTCGCAACTCCGCAACTCCGCAACTCCGCAAGTAATACTTTTATGCCCTCAAGGAAAAAAACTCAATCAGAGACTGGCAAAGAAGCTTTCGGAACGGAGGCATTTGATATTAATCTGCGGCCATTATGAAGGCGTGGATGAGAGGGTGAGACAGAAATTGGTGGATGAGGAGATTTCTATCGGCGATTATGTTCTGACAGGAGGAGAGTTGCCGGCAATGGTGTTGGTGGATAGCGTTATCCGACTTATACCGGGAGTCTTGGGCGATAAAAATTCCTTGAATTTCGAGTCTTTTGAAGGTAATCTATTAGAATATCCGCAGTATACTAGGCCTGCCGAATTCCGCGGCATGCGTGTTCCGGATATCTTGTTATCAGGAAACCATAATAAAATAGAAGTTTGGAGAAAAACGGAAGCTGTAAAAAGGACAAAAACAAGAAGACCGGATCTTTTGCAAGAGAGGAGAAATGCTTATGGACAAGATTAAACTTATCGAAGAAGAATATACCAAGAAAGAAATCCCTTCTTTTAAAGTAGGCGACACAGTGAAGGTGTTAACCAAGATTCCCGAAGGTCCCGATAAAGTGCGGCTGCATCCTTTCGAGGGAGTAGTAATCGCCAAGAAGGGAGGCGGGATAAACGCCAGCTTTACCGTGCGCAGAGTTTCTTACGGTGAAGGCATAGAACGGGTCTTCCCCCTGTATTCTCCGAGCATAGAGCGCATTGAGGTTGTGCGTTCCGGAAAGGTAAAAAGGGCAAAGCTCTATTATCTAAGAGGCAAGGTCGGAAAACACGCCACTAAGATTGAAAGCCAGGCAGAAAAGTCATAATAGGTAATCGGGGTGTTTTATTACGAGCGCAAACTGAAAGTAGAGGGTTTTGATTTAATTATTGGTGTAGATGAGGCTGGCCGGGGACCTTTGGCAGGGCCGGTAGTGGCAGCCGCAGTGGCCTTGCAAAACAACCGTTTCAGAAACCGGATAGACGATTCAAAGAAGCTTACCGCATCTGCCCGTGATTTAGCCTTTCGAGAAATAACTGAAAAATCAATATTCGGTATCGGCGTGATTGACGAAAAGATAATTGACCGCGTTAATATCTTCAAGGCTACCTGTTTAGCTATGGAGGAGGCGGTTAATGCCCTGGCAAAAAAACTCTCTTCTGCTGAACACAGAATGATTCATGTTATTGTGGATGGAAATTTGCCTTTAAAGATTGATTTTCCGCACAGCTGCATTGTCGGTGGAGATAGAAAATCAAAGAGTATTGCCGCAGCATCTATTCTTGCCAAGGTTACCCGCGACCGGATTATGGATAATTATCATCGGCTTTATCCGGAATACGGTTTTATTAGGCATAAAGGTTATCCAACTGTTGAGCACCGCCAGGCATTAAGACGGTTAGGTCTATCTGAAATTCACCGCAGGAGTTTTTGTTGTGTTGAAAGATAATAGATCCATAGGTAAAAACGCAGAGGAGGCGGCGGTAGATTTCCTTAGAAAGAGTGGTTACCGCATTATTAAAAGAAATTACCGGACGAGGTTAGGCGAGATTGACATTATTGCCAGAGAAAAAGATACGCTCTGTTTCATCGAGGTAAAAAGCAGAAGCGCTTTATCTTTTGGTTTACCAGAAGAGGCGGTATCCCTTTCTAAGCAAAGGCAGCTTTCCAAAACGGCACTCGTATTCTTAAAAGAAACCAATTCGTTAACCGATAAATCGCGCTTTGACGTTATTTCTATAATCGGCCTCCCTGGACAGGAAAAAATAGAATTAATCAAAAACGCTTTTGGATTGTGTCCAGAATTTATTTATTAAAGACATGCTTTCCGATATCAGCATTGCCAGAAGGGCCAAAATAAAACCAATAGACGAAATTGCTGCTTATCTTAATATAAACAAGCGCTATCTTATCCATTACGGAAGATATATTGCCAAGATAGACTTGGCTATTTTGGAGAGGTTAGCGCGCTGCAAGTACGGTAAATATATATTAGTTACCGCCATTACTCCCACTCCCCTTGGAGAAGGCAAGACAGTAACTACTATAGGTCTGGCTATGGCGTTAAGCCGTCTAAAGAAGGTTGCCTCGGCTTGTATCCGTCAGCCATCGTTGGGTCCTGTGTTTGGAATTAAAGGTAGCGCAGGTGGAGGTGGTTATTCTCAGGTATTGCCGCGCGGAGATTTTGATTTGCATTTTACAGGCGATGCGCACGCCGTGAGTCTAGCTCATAATATAGCTGCGGCGTTTCTGGATAATTCCATATTCCGCAAAAATAAGCTCGGTATAAAAATTGAGAGTATATCTTGGAAGAGAGTGGTAGATATAGGCGACCGCTCGCTCAGGGATATTAAGATAAACCTTGGTACCGCTAGCAACCCTGTTGGGTATAAGAGCGGATTTGATATAGCTGCCAGTTCTGAAATTATGGCTATCCTGGCATTAAGTAACGATTTGCAGGATTTACGCAGGAGACTGAGCAGGATTGTTCTGGCAAGGGATTTTAAAGGAAGACCGGTGACCACAGAGGATTTAAAGGTAGCTGGTCTGATGGCTGTTCTGCTTAAAGATGCGATTAAACCAAATTTAATACAGACAATTGAAAATACGCCTTGTTTTGTGCATACCGGTCCTTTTGCAAATATCGCCCACGGCAGCAGCTCCATTATTCAGGACAAAATTGCGCTGGCCCTGTCAGAGTATGTGGTTACCGAGGCTGGTTTTGGCGCTGACTGCGGCGCAGAAAAATTTTTTGATATAAAATGCCGGGCAGCAGGCTTAAGACCAGACGTCGCGGTTCTGGTGTGTTCTGCGCGCGGCCTGAAAGCGCACGCAGGTATTTGTAAGATTGCTCCGGGTAAGCCATTACAGAAATGTTTGAGCAGAGAAAATATCCCGGCACTAAGAAAAGGAATAGGCAATCTCTACAAGCAGATAGAAAATGTAAAATTGTTCGGTGTTCCGGTGGTGGTGGCGATAAATAAATTCTCCTTAGATACAACCAGAGAGATTGAGTTTATCAGAAAAGAGGCGCTTGCGGCAGGAGCGGATGATTGCTGTGAAAGCCAGTTATGGCAGAAAGGTTCAGAAGGAGGCTTGGAATTAGCCAGGAGCGTGATAAGACTGGCTGCTCTGCCAAACAGATTTTCTTTCCTCTATCCGTTAGACTTATCCATAAAAGAAAAAATAGAGATTATCGCTAAAAAGATATACGAGGCTAAATCCGTGGAATATTCTAAGTTGACAGAAGCCAAGATTAAATTGTATACTAAGTCTGGCTGGCGAGGTTTGCCTGTTTGTATGGCTAAGACGCATTTATCCCTTTCGCATGACCCCGCTCTTTTAGGCAGACCGCAGAATTTTGTGCTTCCGGTAAGAGATATCCGCGCTTATATCGGTGCGGGATTCCTTGCGCCGTTATGCGGAGCAATACAGACTATGCCGGGGCTACCGAGTCATCCTAGAGGAGAGAATATAGACATAGACAAAGAGGGCAACATCATTGGTTTGTCCTGAGAGAGGGATCCGTTATGGCAGATTACAAGACACAATCTTTACAGAAATATCTGGATGACCTTGCGGCAAAAATTTCTGCCCCGGGCGGAGGCTCTGCCGCCGCATTAACTGCGTCAATGGCAGCAGGTTTGGTGAGTATGGTGGTTAATTTTACGCTTGGCAAACCCAGATACAGTAGATACGAAGGTCGCTTGCGCAAGATTTTGGAAGAATCCGAGCGATTAAGGCAGGAGTTTATTAATCTGATAGATTTGGATGTTGTGGCATATAAGAGCGGTAATTTACGGAATGCCCTTGATGTGCCGCTTACGGTCTGTCGCCTTTGTTACGCAGGTGCCGGGCTTTGTCTGCCGCTGGTAAAAATCGGCAATATCAACCTAATTAGCGATGTGGCAGTGGCGGTGATACTCTTTGAATCCGCATTTGAGTCGGCATATTTCAACGTAGAGATAAACCTTAAGCTGCTTAATGATGAGAAAATACGTCATACATTGAGAAGGGAGCTTAAGAAAAAGGGTATGGCATTAATGAAAAGAAGATTAGATATTGAAGAGAGGGTAGGTAAGATTATTAGAGGATAAGTATTGGTATTTTTATAGACAAGGAGAGAATAGAGTGGCTAACTTATTAGAGGGGAGGCTAATTGCAGAAGAGATAAAGGAAGGGTTAAGGCGACAGATTCAAGGCTTGGCTGTGAAGCCGGTTTTAGCCAGCCTTTTGGCAGGCAATAACGCAGGGGCAGAGACCTATGTTAGGTCGCAGAAGAAAACCGCAGAGTCCATTGGCATAGAATACAAGTTACATAAACTGGATGCCGATATAAAGGAAGACGATTTGATTGAACTCATCAAGAGGTTAAATTCCGATAAGTCAGTAAATGGAATTATTGTACAGATGCCCCTGCCAAATGGTATAGACTACAGAAAGATATCGCGGTGCATAATTCCCCAAAAAGACGTAGAAGGTATGCATCCGGATAATCTCGGTAAACTCCTGTTTGGCAAGGCAACTATATTGCCCTGTACACCGGCGGCAGTTATGGAATTGCTCAGGGTAACAGGCCTGGATTTATACGGCAAAGAGGTAGTTGTGGTCGGGCACAGCGAAATCGTCGGTAAACCTCTAAGTCTTTTATTGTTGGAGAAATTCGCTACGGTAACGGTCGCGCATATTGGGACATCACAGGCAGGAAAACTCCAAGACCATATAAGAAGGGCAGAGGTTCTTATCGTGGCTGTAGGAAAAGCAGGATTAATCAGAGGCGAATGGATTAAAGATGGCGCTATTGTAATAGATGTGGGGATAAATCGGGTAGGCGACAAGATTGTCGGCGATGTGGAATTTGAGGCAGCAGAAAGACGCGCCGCCTATATTACGCCTGTTCCCGGTGGCGTAGGGCCTCTTACAGTAACAATGTTGATGCGTAATCTGATAGAGGCAGTCAGGCTACAACTCTGATTAGACAGCGATGAAAACCATTGCCCTTTTGACGATTTCTAATATTTTTGCCTGGTACGGGCACCTTAAACATAGGAATTCTCCTCTCTGGACAGATGTTATTGTTAGTTGACTGATTGCCTTCGTGGAGTATTGTTTTCAGGTGCCGGCTAACAGAATCGGGTCTTATAAATTCACCGCCGCGCAGTTAAAGACTATTCAGGAGATAATCACTTTAATTGTATTCTCTATATTCTCTATACTTTACCTGAAGGAAGAATTCAAATGGAATTATGCCGTAGGTTTTTTATGTATTATAACAGCAGCCTTCTTTATATTTAGAAAGTGGTAAGAAGACCAGCATGCAATAAGTAAGCGGCGCATTTGGCCTATTAATTAACGAGGCAATTTAGAGATGACCTTTAAAGAAAAACTGCAATCTGGAAAGTTTCTGGTGACATCTGAGATTGGTCCTCCAAAGGGGATTGAGACTATTAAAATCTTGAAGGACGCAGAGCTTCTTCGCGGCAGGGTAGACGCAATCAATGTTACGGATTTGCAGAGTTCGGTAATGCGTTTAGGTTCATTAGCGGTTTGCAGTCTTTTAAAACAAAAAGGTTTTGAGCCAATATTTCAATTAACCTGCCGGGATAGGAACCGCCTTGCCCTTCAATCAGACCTGCTTTCTGCAGCAAGCCTTGGGATAGAAAATGTGCTTATTCTGACCGGCGACCACACGACGTTAGGAGACCATCCTGAGGCAAAACCGGTATTTGACTTGGATTCGGTGCAGTTATTGCAGGTGGCAAGAATGTTGGAATCAGGGCAAGATATGAAAGGCAATAAGCTAGAAGGGGCTGCTCCTAAATTTTGTCTGGGCGCAGTGGTAAATCCCGGGGCCGATCCCTTGGAACCTCAGATTATTAAAATGGAGAAAAAGATTTCCTCCGGAGCGGAATTTTTCCAGACGCAGGCAGTATATGATATAAAGGTCTTTGAGAATTTTTTAAATAAGACCAGACATCTTAACACCACGATTATGGCTGGGATCGTGCTTTTAAAATCTGCCGGGATGGCGCGCTATATGAATAAGAATGTCTCCGGGGTATTTGTCCCCGATAACCTGATAGAGAAGATGGAGGAGGCAAAGGATAAGGTAGCGCAGTGTGTAGAAATAGCCTCAGGTTTGATTAAAGAACTAAAACCTATGTGTCAGGGCATCCATATCATGCCTATTGGATGGAGCAGTGTAGTTCCGATGGTTCTGGATGCAAGCGGATTATAAATGGTTAATTTCCCATCTATACCAGGGGCAAGAAAAAAAGGAGTAGTGTTTCTTAGCTCGCCGGAAGACGTTAAAAAATTAGATGATTATCTTATTAATGACACCGTGGTCATCTCTGGGCCTACGAAATTCTCTTGTGATTTAGCTCGGTTAATTTATGAAAAATATAAAGTTGAGGTTAAGCTTGTAATCCAGGATAATTTCACGGGGTGCCTGCCTGCTGAGATTGAGATAATGAGAAGCTCTATCCAGGAGATTGTTGGCGAAGGCAGGGCAGAGGCGGTTAAGTTTAAGGATGGAAAGGCTGTGGGTGTATGCTTAGTCTTATTTGTGGATAGCAGTATTAAAGATAAGCCCGATTTTTATTTAGAGACACAGAATAAAGGAGAAGACATGTCCGATGTATTGGTGCAATTGGGAAGTAAAGGCAGCGATGCGGTATTTAATCTTGCTAAAACCACTCTGGAAAAAATAATGGCGGAAAAGGGAAAGAATACGAAGATCGAATTCCCGGAGACCAACTGCTATTTTCCCTTGATTAACGCGCTCTTAAATATTGAAGTAAAAACTTTGGCTGATTGCGAGCTGGCTTTGATTCAGGCCAGGAATTTAAACGCAAATATTGCCGCAGAAGGCGTTTTAAATATCCCGGCGCTCGGTGGCATCCTGAATAAAGGCATAGCGACTTTAATCTGCGAAGAGATATTGGCGGCGTTGTCCATTTTAAATAACGAGCATCCTAAGGGAGGGATAGGTTTTATTCCGGATAAAATCCTGCGTTCGCTGGGATTGCAGCTTGTCGACGGAAGAATCTCGGGTATTGCGGTCATCCTTGGTCCGGCAAAGGATGCGGATTCAGCGGTTGAGCTTATCAGAAATTTTCAATCCAAGAGTATCGTAAGCTTGCTGGCAGGAAACATCCAAGGCAATACCTTTGCAAAACAACTTGAAGATAAGAAGATAGACACGGGCCTGGAGAATTATATCGTTGCCCTAGGTCAAGACTATCTTTCCGTTATCTATGCGGTTAATTTCGCTGTCAGGGCGCCGCTTATCTATGGCGGATACAAACCCGGACAGTGGCAGGGTATAGCCGATTACATCCGCAATCGGGTGCCGGCATTTGTATTACTGCTGGGATATGTGGATGAAGTTATTGTAGCCACGGGTTTAGGCGCATTGGCATTTGGCCTGCCTATTATTACTGATTTGGACGTTCCTCAGTTAGGCAAAATTGATACTACTTTATATGAAGCACTGGTTACCGAAAATGATTATAAAAAAATACCCTCTCAGTGCATACTTACCCGCGGAATTAAAGTGCGGCTGGCGCAGGTAGACGTACCGGTGCCTTACGCTGCGGCTTTTGAAGGAGAGCGGGTACGCAAGGAACAATTGCACGTTGAGTTCGGAGGAAAGGCTGGCCTTTCCTTTGAGTTTTTGACCTCCAAAGGACAAGAAGAGGTGGAGGATGGAAAGATTGAATTGATTGGTCCGGATATAGACGCCTTGCCTGAGGGAGAGAAATCTTTGCCTCTTGCTATTAATGTGTACGTCTACGGACGCAAGATGGAAAAGGATTTTGAGCCGATACTTGAACGTCAAATACACCGGTTTATCAATTATGCTATGGGCCTGATGCACTTAGGGCAGCGCGATATGAACTGGATTAGGATATCCAAGGATGCCTTCCAGAAGGGATTCCGACTTAAACATATAGGTGTAATTTTACACGCAATGTTGCACCAGGAATACGGCGCCATTGTGGACAAAGTGCAGATAATGATTTATACAAAAAAAGCAGATGTAGAAAGGTTACTGACTGAAGCCAAGAGAATCTTTGAGGAGAGGGATGAGCGTTTAAGCGGAATGACCGACGAGAGCGTGAATGCATTTTATTCATGTTTATTATGCCAGTCTTTCGCCCCCAATCACGTATGCATCATAACCCCGGAGCGGCTGGGTCTTTGTGGTGCTTACTCGTGGTTAGATGCCAAGGCTTCTTACGAGATTATTCCTACTGGTCCTAACCAGCCTATAGAAAAAGGTCCTGCGCTTGACATGCGTCTGGGGCAATGGGAAAATGTAAATAATTTTGTAAAGGAAAAATCCAATAAGAGTATTGAGAAAGTAAGCATGTATTCCCTGATGGATTCTCCCCAGTCATCCTGCGGTTGTTTTGAATGTATCATCGCTGTGCTTCCCGAAACAAATGGCGTAATGGTGGTGCACCGTGATTTTAGCGGGATGACTCCCAGCGGTATGACCTTTACAACATTAGCCGGGTCAGTTGGCGGCGGGGTGCAGACGCCGGGGTTCTTAGGCGTAGGCAAGCTGTATCTATTAAGCAGGAAATTTATTTCTGCCGAGGGGGGTCTTAAGCGTTTAGTGTGGATGCCTAAAGAGCTCAAGGAGGCGCTGGGAGAAAAATTGCGTAGGCGTTGCATAGAGATAGGCGAACCGGAGCTCATTGATAAAATTGCGGATGAAACACAAGCCACAACTTCCGAAGAGCTGCTTGCTTTCTTGGAGAAGGTAAAACATCCGGCCCTAGAAATGGAGCCATTGATTTAACATTTTCTTGTTGACTGCGGATATTTAAAATGTATAATAAGAGACAATCAATGCGTACCAGCCAATCTCCATGCCTAATAATAAAAATAGAGGTATTATTACTGGTTGCGCTTCCTTTTTTTCTTTTTGCAGCCCAGAACACTACTGATATCTTAAAAGAGCAAGCCAAGGAATATCGGGATCAAGGGTTTCAATATCAGCAATTAGGAGATTTGGATACCGCTCTGGCCTTCTATGCTAAAGCCGCACAGATAGACCCGCAGTATGCCGTCGTACATAACGATTTAGGCGTATTGTATGAAGCAAAAGGTGACCTTGACCGTGCGGAGAAAAACTACCTTAAGGCCTTGGCTATTGACCCGGGGTATCTGAGTACTTATACAAACCTCGCTCTCCTCTATGAGCATAAGCGGGATTTAGAGAAGGCGGCATTTTATTGGAAGAAGAGGGCGGAGCTGGGCGGGCCGGAAGAACTTTGGACGCAAAGGGCAAAAAGGCGGCTGGAAGATATCCGGTTTGTTACTTCTGATAATCCCCTTAAATATGGCAGGGAACAGGAAGAGATGAAACTGATAAAGGATGTAATTGCCAAGAAGGAACTTCTGGAAAAGGATAACCACGCTATAGCTATGGAATATTTTAATAGGGCAAAGGAGTTTTATAAAAAAAGGAATTACATCTCTGCCCTGAGAACGGCATTGACCGCTCAAAATTTTGATCCTTCTCTGGAAGGTTTGGATGCGTTTATTGAAAAGAGCCAAAAAATGGCGCTGTCAGAATAGAGACCACAATTTGACCCTACCTTAGAGCTGAAATTCCGAATGTTGATTAATGGATAAAAAGACACTGTATTTGATTGATGCCACTGCTTTTTGTTACCGGGCGTTTTATGCGTTGCCTGCTCTTTCCACATCTTACGGACAGCCGACGAATGCGATTTATGGTTTTGTAAATATTCTGCATAAAATATTGAAAAGTCATAAGCCAGATTATTTAGCGGCTTGTTTTGATGTTTCTCGGGATACCTTCAGGACAAAAAAGTTTGCCGAATACAAGATTCATAGGCCTCCTATGCCGGATGCGCTCGCCAGCCAACTCTCTTTCATAAAACAGATCATCCGTTCTTACGGCATCCCCCTATTTGAAAAAGAAGGGTTTGAGGCGGATGATCTTATCGCCACTATAGCCAGTTTCGCAAAGAAAAACGGACTGCGCACAATTATTGTAAGTTCCGATAAGGATATATTGCAGCTGGTGGATGAGACAGTCTATGTTTTTTCTCCGCATAAGGACGAAGGATTGATCTATGACCGTAAGATGGTTACTGAGCGTTTTGGCGTTGGCCCTGAGAGGGTAACCGATATAATCGCCCTTATGGGCGATGATGTGGATAATATACCGGGCGTACCGGGGATAGGCGAGAAGACGGCGATAAACCTGATACTACAACACGGTTCATTGGATAATATGTTTAAGCATATTCCGGAGATAAAGACAGAGAAGCTGCGTCGTTTAATTGAAGAAAACAAGGAGAGGATTATTCTCAACAGGGAACTAACTATATTGGACGCAAATGTAAATATCGGATTGACTTTAGAAAGTCTGCGTGTCTCTTTGCCTGATTATAAGGCGCTCTTTGATATCTTTAAGCGATTGGAGTTGAAGAAGTTCTTGAAAGAACTGCCGAGCCATTCTCTGGAAGTTGAAAAAATAGTCATTCTAAATATGGGCGACAATGATATAAATGAGGAATTTGCCGTGGCAAACGAGATATTCATTTATGGACAATCTGCCTCGGATATTTTCTTTTTTGTTAACGGTAAATATTTTACCGCCACGTTAGACAATCGTTATATTCAGAATCTCCTTAGTGACGCAAAGGTCAGAAAGATAGGCCATGACCTTAAAGGGCTAAAGGTCTCTTTGGCCAAAGATGGTGTCTGTCTTAAGGGGTTATATTTTGACACTATGATATCCGCATATTTACTCAATCCCTCGCGGACAAGTTATGCGCTTAGCGAGCTGGCTATGGAATATCTGGGAGCGCATATTTCCGAGACCACATCCTCTCCGGAGAAATTATTGGAGACAACCGTAAGATTGCAACCTATCCTGGATAAAGAATTACAGGATAAGTCTCTCTACGACCTTTTTAATACGCTGGAGATGCCATTGGTAGAAGTGCTTGCCGAGATGGAACTCTCCGGGATAAAACTTGACTTGGATTTGATAAAGAGACTGTCGCACGATATCGATAAACGTCTGGCGTCTCTGGTAGCCGATATTTATGCCTCCTGCGGATGCCAGTTTAATCTTAACTCGCCCAAACAATTAAGAGAAGTGCTTTTTGGTAAGTTAAAATTGCCGGTAACTAAAAAGGGGAAAACCGGACCTTCTACCGATGAAGAAGTGCTCAGGAATCTGGCCAGCCGTCATAGCTTGCCAGCCTTGTTATTGGAGTATCGCCAGCTGGCTAAACTTAAAAATACCTATATAGATGCCCTCCCTGCATTGGTGGATAAGAAAACAGGAAAGATTCACACCTCTTTTAATCAGACAGGAACAGAGACAGGCCGGATTAGTTCCAGTAACCCTAACCTGCAGAATATACCGGTCAAAACCGATATAGGCAAAAAAATGCGTCAGGCAGTCACCGCCTCCGGTAAGGATAATTATCTTTTGTCTTGCGACTATTCGCAGATAGAGTTGCGGATATTAGCGCACCTATCCAAGGATGAAGCGTTGTTGGATGCCTTTAGAAAAGATATGGATGTGCACAGGATGACCGCAGCCTTAATTTATAACGTAGATGAATCATTGGTAAGCGCAGAGATGCGCGAGACAGCCAAAAGGGTCAATTTTGGCATTATCTACGGCCTGACCTCTTATGGTTTAAGCCGGGACTTGGGCATTCCTGTGGAGGAGGCACAAAGATTCATTGACGCCTATTTCCTGCGCTATCCGGGAGTCAGGGGATATATAGAGACGCAGATTAAGAAAGCTAAAAAAGAAGGTTTTGTTACCACCATCCTTGGCCGTAGAAGGTATCTACCGGAGATAAACAACAAGACTCAGGTAATCCGTCAATTTGCAGAACGTCAGGCGGTTAATACTCCTATTCAGGGCTCGGCTTCTGATTTGATAAAGCTGGCGATGATAGATATACATAGGAGATTTTTATCCGGCGGGTTTCTCTCCAAAATGGTATTGCAGATTCATGATGAACTTGTTTTTGATGTAGTAGAGAAAGAGCTATCGGAGGTAAAAGAACTTGTAAAAGACAGGATGGAGCATGTCTTGAAGTTGGATTTGCCGATAAAGGTAGAGATTAAAAAAGGAAAAAATTGGTTGGAGATGGAGCCTGTTTGATGCCATCCGTTTTATAGACAGGCAGAAGGAGGGGAAAATAATGAAGATTGTAATCGCTGCCTCTGAAGTTGTTCCTTTTGCGAAAACAGGGGGTTTAGCTGATGTTGCTGGGGCGTTGCCGTTAGCGTTAGAAAATCTTAAGCAGGAAGTGATAGTGGT
>JAMWCI010000090.1:5116-5839 GCA_023818655.1 Candidatus Omnitrophota bacterium | reverse complement strand
CTCGGCCGAGAGATACATATTTGGTTTAACCAAGCTCATTTACCATAACTTAGAGGATGTAGCTTTAAATGAACCTTTACACACTTTTTGCTTGTAATGTCTTTGCGTTCACACTGTTGACAGAGCATAAAAAATATGTTAAATTTACAATCTATGGAAGAATTGAAGAAATATACAGAAAAAGAAGAATTAGAGAGGACAAAAAGCGAGTTGGAGCGCACTAAAAACGAACTGAGTATCCTTTATGAAATCTCCAATGCTATGCGCACTACTCTGGAGCTAGAGGAAATCCTTTATATCATCCTTACTGGTGTTACTGCGCATAGCGGTCTTGGGTTTAATCGCGCGCTGCTTTTTCTGTTTAACGAAAAAGACGGAACAATTGAAGGAAAGATGGGAATAGGCCCTGAAACTATGGAAGAAGCCAGCCGTATTTGGAAACAGATAGAAGAAGAAAGAATGGATATGGATGACCTTATTAACGCCTATAAGGTCAGCCGTCAAAGCCTGGAATCAGGGTTCAATAAGCAGGTGCGTCATCTTAAAATTTCGCTCCAAGACAACAATGAAACCCTCTTGGCTATGGCTACCTTGGAAGGAATGCCATTGCATCTGACCAAAGAAAAGATAGCGCATTACACAGATTCTCCTCTTATCAAACTTTTAAAAAGCGAAGAAATTGTAATTATTCCGCTTAAGGCCAAAGATAAAGTTAACGGAATT
>JAMWCI010000090.1:0-5106 GCA_023818655.1 Candidatus Omnitrophota bacterium | reverse complement strand
TCAGACGTGTGCTCTTCCGATCTTATAGAATGTGCTATACTAAAAAACCGATTACTAAAGACGACCTACGTATGCTCATAATGTTGGCGAATCAGGCAGGGCTGGCAATAGAAAATTCACAACTTTATGAAAAAACCGTAATGCAGGCGCATATGGATTCCCTAACCGGCTTATGGAACCACGGTTATTTCCGCTACCTTTTACAGGCAGAGTTTGAAAAAGCAAAAACCAACCAATCGCCTCTTAGTCTTATTATGGTTGATATCGATGATTTTAAGGTGTATAACGACATCCTCGGTCACCAGCCCGGAGATAAAATCCTAAAGGAGATTGCCCTGTTACTAAAGAATCAATCACGAAAGATGGATTACGTATGTCGTTACGGCGGAGACGAATTTGCAATTATTCTTCCTCAGGCAGACAAGAAAGGCGCGTTAATGATTGCTGAACGCTTACGGACTGAAATTGAAAAACAGACCTTCCTGCACGAAGAAATCCTGCCAAATAAAAGACTCACGGTTAGTATTGGGCTGGCTACTTTCCCTGAGGATGCTTCCCTGTCTACTGAGTTAGTCAACACCGCGGATAAAAGACTCTATCAGGCAAAAGAAAAAGGAAAAAACACCACCTGCTGTTAAGCGGTTACTGCTGTACCTATTTCCTCTTTTGGTTTTTCCGGATTCTTGCCGAACTTAACCGAAACAATGCGTGATATACCAGAATGCTGCATAGTGATACCATACATCACATCGGCATTGGCAATAGTCTTTTTGTTATGCGTAATTACGATGAATTGGGAAATTTTGGCGAACTCCTGAAGAACGCGGGAGAATCTGTCTACATTTGCCTCATCAAGCGCAGCGTCAATCTCATCTAATACGCAAAACGGAGAAGGCTTCACCTTAAAGATGGCAAAAATCAAGGCGATGGCAGCTAGGGATTTCTCGCCTCCGGAAAGCAAAAGCACATTCTGCAGTTTTTTTCCCGGCGGGCGGCAAATAATCTCAATACCCGATTCCAGAGGATCCTGTTCGTCAATTAAAAAGACCTGCGCATCACCGCCGTTAAAAAGCAGGCGGAAATAATTACGAAACTCTACCTTCACCTTATCAAATGTCTCCATAAACATCTGTTTGGTAGTCCGGTTAATCTTCAGAATCGCCTCATGCAGTGAATCTTTGGCGGCAACCAAATCATTTTGTTGTTGAATAAGAAAATCGTATCTTTTTTTTAACTCGTCATATTCCTCAATAGCCACCAGATTCACCGCACCATAGGAATCCAGTTTCTCTTTCAGATTATCTATCTCTTGAGAGATGATTGTCTTTTGTCCACCTTGCGGAGAATCGCCAAATCCCTCCAAATCAATCTTATAGGCCTCCAGCATCCTATTCTTTATTGCAGAATAACGGTAATCAAGGTCTTTGACGCTCATCTGTAATTCATAAATCCTATTTTTTATTTTATCTATCTCTTGCCGGGAAGAATCAATTTTCGCTACAACTGTATTTATCGTTTCTGTCGCTTTTTTAAAAGTTAATTGCGCCTCTTCTAAAGCAGCATTCCTATCTTTGATGGTGACGGCTATCTCCGCATTTGTTTTTTCGCTCGCTTTTATTTCTTCCTCCAAGGTTATGGCTTTACTCTCTATGTCAACTATTTTTCCCTTAGTATTATCCAGGCTTTCCATATCCTGTTTATATGTATCCTCCAACAATTTCAGGGTAGTCGCGTCTGAATCAATACGTCTATTCAATGTTTCCAGTTCAGTCTTAAGTTTGGTAATTGCCACAAGTAGTTCTTCCCTAGCCTTGGAATCAACAGAGACCTTCTCTTCTTCTTCCAGTATACAACCTTCCAAGGATGCCTGACTTTTGTTTAATTCCTGCAACTTCATTTGAGAAGAGATTATGTTATTTTCCAAGACGGAAATCTCCCGTTCCACATCCGACAATTCCATGACAATAATATCTTCTTCTTCCTTTATCTTGTTAAACTGCTCCAAGACCGCAGAACGGTTGCTTTCTTTATTCGCTAAAGCAATTTCCTGCTGGCGTAATTCCTGACGGAGAAGAACAATGTCGTTACCATAAGTTTCAATATTACCCTGACAGAACTGCCTTTTTTGGATAAGAGATGATATTGTTTCTGTTAAAACACTAATCTTTTCTTCAATCCTATGGGTATCCAGCTCAATCGGCTTTGCCTCTCCGGAAAGTCTCAGATTTTCCCGCTCGAGATTCTTGATTTTTACCACCAGCCCGCTTACATTCTCCTGCGGCATCTTATCCAAATGAATAACCACATTAAGAGACTCTCCGATATTTTCATAGCGCATCTTTAAGTTATCCAGAAATTCTTTCTGAGAACCAAGAGTAAGTTTTTCTTTTTCTAGTCCTGTTATGTCGTTAATCAAGGTATTCAGAGCGGATTTCTCTTCTTCTAACTGCCTATTTTTTTCTTCTATTTTTACGGTTAACTCATCCGCAACCTTGCGCAGCGACTCTGCCTCCGCAGTCGCTTTTTGGAGTGACTCCTCTACAATTACGCGCTCCTCGTAAGTTTTTGCCTTTTCAATCTCCAGTCTTTTCTTGCGGGCAATATAAATCTGCTTCTTGGTTGTAAAATCTGTTATCTCATTCTTGGCGTTGGCGATATGAGAAACAAGCTCTAGAACGTTTTTTTTGGCAGAAGCAATCTTTTCCAAAGACTCCTTTATGCTAACAGCCAACTCGCTAATCTGAGCATCCTTCTGAGATAAAAGAACGGATTTGGCTTCAATGTTGCTTTTTAGTCCGTCAAATTCTTGCTTTAGTTGACTTAACTTTCGCTCATCAGATATAAGTTTCTCCTGAAGTTGAATAAAGCGCGATTCCAGCGATTTTTTTTCCGATGCCAACTCTTGCAGGCGCTCCCGAGCAAAAGCGATGCGCTCGTTGTTTCTGATAAGCTGATTTTCGCAATGAATAATCTCATTTTTGATATTTAAGATTGCTTCTTCCTGCGCCTTAACCTCTTTTTTTCTGTCGGCAATCCCTATTTCCTCCTCGGCTAAAAATTTTATCAATTCTGACTCCCTAGATTGCAATCCGGAAAGCTCATCCATGACCGTTTGCTTCTGGGTAAAGATTTCCTGCCGCTCTAAACAAGCCAGCGATGTTTCTTTTGCTTTCAATTCTTCAAACACCTCTTTGTATTTACGCGCTTTATTCGCCTGACGCTCAAGGCTGGCAATCTGACGTTTAACTTCGGTTACTATATCATTCACGCGCAGTAAATTCTGCTCTGTCTCCTCCAGCTTGCGCATCGCCTCTCTCTTTTGCGCCTTGTATTTGGTAATACCACTTGCCTCATCAAAAACCAAACGCCTATCTTCGGGCCGAGAGCTCAAGACAAGGTCTATCTTGCCCTGAGCCACAATAGAGTAACTTTCTGCGCCTATGCCTGTTCCTAACAATATATCCAGAATATCCTTTAGTCTTACCTGGGTCTTATTCAACAGATACTCGCTCTCGCCTGAACGAAACAACCTGCGGGTAATCATCACCTCATCGTGCTCAAAATTAAAAAACCTTTGCTTATTATCAAAAGTGAGACTAACCTCTGCCATGCCCAGCGGTTCCCTGGTATCGCTACCGTTAAAAATAACGTCCTGCATTTCCGAGCCACGCAGGCTCTTGGCAGACTGCTCACCTAAAACCCAACGGATGGCGTCAAATATATTGGATTTGCCACAGCCATTTGGACCCACAATAGCAGTAATTCCGGGTTCAAAGTGCAGAGTGGTCTTGTCGCAAAAAGATTTAAATCCTACGAGCTCTAGTTTTTTAAAATACATATTCCTCCCCTTTTAATTTAATGCGTTGTCAGCCGCCTTGTCAATCCAAGCATCAATCTTATCTTTACGAAAGCGCCATTGCCCTACCAGTTTAATCGCCGGAATCTTCTTGCGTTTTAACCAATCGTAGATTGTCCGGCGCGTCACCTTTAAATAATCCGCCACTTCATCAATGGTCATCAATTCTATATCTACCATCCTGCCTCCAGATAAACCACGAATCTGATTATAACCAAGAAAATCACCTTGTCAAGGAAAATGTTAACATTTTTTAACATAAATATGCATTAATAGTTAAAATGATACATTAATATGCAAAACACCCAAAAGAAGATGATTTTTGAAGGGAAAATTGTTTGTGGATTTTTAGGTAGATGAATATCTGCGTTGATAATTTACGGTTCTTAAGGCTAAAGCAATGGGATTTAATATAGAATCTTTCAGTTTTAATCCCGCTCTATACTTGCCAGTTACGTTTAAAGACCAAATCACCGTGGCCTTGCGGTAGATTTTTTGGCCGTTATCAGGTATCTGTAAAAATATCTCGACAATGCTACCTGTCGGTAACCCCCTGTTCAACGTAATACCCACTCCGCCCATGCTGATATCCTGCGTCTCTGCGTATCCCAAATTGCCAAAATTATCGCAGCAGGTTAAGGGTATATGTACAGGAAATCTTTTGAATACCCTTTTTTCTTGAAAATCCCCTGTCTCTTCCATAGTCGCTCTTTAAGGTATTTCTCAATATAATTCTGCCTTAAAATCCAGCTTTTTTCAAGAGACTATGAAGGTTTAAAGAAAACGTTTTCTTTTTTTAAAAAACCTTGGGATAAGAAATAAGGGAAGGAATGCGTTTTATCTCTTAAGAATTTTGGCGAATTGCCGGTTTAATTCTGGCACCACCTGAAAGATGTCTGCGACAATACCATAGGTGGCTACTTTAAATATCGGCGCCTCCGGGTCTTTATTTATGGCGACGATTACCTTAGATGATTGCATGCCCACAAGGTGCTGGATTTGTCCGGAAATTCCGCAGGCAATATATATCTTAGGAGCGACTGTCCTGCCGGTTTGTCCTATCTGGTGTGAATAAGGCATCCATCCGGCATCCACCGCTGAACGCGAAGCACCCACCGCCGCGCCCAGTGTATGGGCAAGCTCTTCTAAAATCTTAAAATTCTCTTTGCTGCCCATTCCCCTTCCTCCGGAAACTATAATATCCGCTTCAGAGATGTTTACCAGCGATTCTATCTCTTCTACTATATCAA
>JAMWCI010000089.1 GCA_023818655.1 Candidatus Omnitrophota bacterium | reverse complement strand
CAGGAAAGATTGAATTTGATGACCAGACTACTGACGAAATAAACTTCTTGAATTGCCGGGTCGGCATCGGAACAGATACGCCAACATATCCACTCACTATTTATAATACTACCTATGCTTCCCAGATATGGCTTACTGGCTCTGGAGGCAGTATGTTTTTGGGGCATGACTCATCAACGGCAACAGTTGGAACATATACCACTCCTTTGCGATTTTACGTTAATTACGGTGAGAGAATGAGAATAACCACTAATGGCGATGTCGGGATTGGGATTGCCTCTCCCAGCAACAAACTCCACGTGGAAGGCAGTGGAGGAGGCTCAGCTGGTATCTATCTGAACAGCGCTGTTCCCTCTACAACCACTAACACCCTTTACAATAATGGCGGCACTCTGTATTGGTCAGGTTCGCAACTTGCCACCGGCGTTGGCAGTCAGTGGGTTACTTCAGGCTCGGATATCTATTATAATAGCGGCAATGTCGGGATTGGGACAACTTCACCTGCCACTCTTTTGGAACTCTCCAAAACCGATGCCTCTCCAGTTCTTACTGTTACCTCTGCTACTGACACTACCACCTATGACCCCTATATTGCCTTTAGAACCGGCGCTACTCCCTCAACTCAGGCAGTTGTCGGCATTGACTATTCAGACTCCAATAAGTTAAAACTGGTGCGTGGTTCGGATATTTCATCTTCCACAGGCATAACGTTGGATAGCTCGGGTAATGTCGGGATTGGGACAACTCCCAGTTATCCTCTACACGTCAGCGGAGCTACCCGAATTACTGCGGGATTACACGTAGGCAACACAGCTCCTTATAGTGATAATGCTATTAACGATTTTAACAATAATTCTTCTTCTCTTATGAGATTTGGTCAAGATTACACGCATAATTTGTTTTTAAACTGGAGTTATAATGCCACCCCGGCGAATGCCCAAGCCCAGATAGGGACATATGGATACTCTAACCCAATATATATTGACGCCAGTGGAATATATATACAATCCTACAACTCAAATAATGTTGGGATTGGCACTGCCTCGCCAAATTCAAAATTGCACATTGCGGGAGCGATTGCCACCGCGTTATCCACAAAGACAACAAATTATACCCTGACAGCGACAGACTCCACTATTTTGGGCAATGCAAACTCCGGAGCAATTACCCTGACCCTGCCTACTACCTCGGGAATTACCGGTAGGATTTATACCATAAAGAAGATTGACTCCTCGACAAACGCGGTAACGGTTGACGGATACGGTTCTGAAACCATAGACGGGGCGGCAACCTATTCTTTGTCAGCGCAGTATAAATATGTAACTATACAATCAGACGGGACAAACTGGGTAATAATTGCGAACAATTAGAAAACACCCTGCGTCAAGTCAGGCAGGGGAAAAGAGCTGGCAACAAGCAGGAAAGAGCAGTATATGGATTACAGTTTTTCTAGCGGAAAGGGATATCCGGAAATAAGTTGGAGGGTGGTTAATTGCAAATTGAACGCATCCGGGGATTAAGGAGCAAATGTGTGGTAAGCGCAATAGGCGCGTTGCTTTTCTTGGGCAGCGCAACCAGCGCGTTTGGTTCAGGGATTACCATCCCGCAAAACTCTTCTCTTAATGTAAATACCGGCACCTTAAACGCAGCTGGAGATATTAGTAATGCCGGCGCCCTTGTTTTGACTACAGGGACCATTACTTTAACCGGAAACTGGTCGAATACAGGCGCCTTTACCGCAGGCAGCGGAACGGTTAATTTTACCGCAGGCAGCGGTACCCAAACATTAGATTCAGGCGGCACCGGCACAGGCAAATTATTTTATCACCTTACTCACTCAGGCGCAGGAACATTGCAACTGGTTAATAATGATATAGATATTGACGGTAATTTTACCAATTCAGCCGGCACATTTGACGCTAATGATTTGGATATCTTTTGCGCCGGGGACTGGGCGAAAACAGGCGGAACGTTTACTGCCGGCACAGGCACGGTTACCTTTGACGGCGCAGGCACGCAGACTATTAGCGGTGCAAACACTTGGTATAACCTTGTGGTAAAGGCTTCTGGAAATCGCACAGTGCAATTCCAAAGTAGTGTAGCCCAGAGTATAACCAGTTCTGCTGGTTCCCTTGAGTTTTACGCTGATGAAGGCTACACCTTAACCTTAGCGCCTGAGACCGCGGCTACTGAGTGGCTGTTGCAGTTAAACAGCGCCATTACCAAACAATATGTGCACAATGTCTCTGTGTCTTATTCCAACGCCGGGCCATCCGGCACTTACGCAGAAATCAAAGCTGACGACGGTACAAACACAGATGGCGGCAATAACACCAACTGGGTTTTTACACCCACCGCGGTGCGCTTGGCTAAATTCTACGCCTTAGGTTACACTAATAAAGTAGTTGTCTATTGGCAGACCGCCACAGAATACAAAAATGCCGGTTTTAACCTTTACCGCGCGCCAAGCAAAGACGGGCCGTTTACAAAACTAAATTCCTCTCTTATTATTGGCGCTGGCTCAACTGTTACCAGCCGCAGTTATTCCTTTACCGATAGCGCGGTAAAAGCAGGCACCACTTATTTCTATCTTCTGGAAGATGTGCAGACCAACGGCGTCAAGAACCGTCACGGTCCGGTAGAGGCGCATCCGGGCTTGGATACGGATAATGACGGAATCAGCGATGATTGGGAGAGATGTTATGGCTTAAATCCCAGCGACCATAATGACGCCGCTCTTGATTTGGATAGCGATGATTACACCAACCTGGAAGAATACCTTCAGGAAACAAATCCTCTGGTTTCCGACAAAGACACGGAAGAAGAAGATACTTCTGCCGAAGGAATAAAGATTATCTCTCAGGATTCTGCAGGGATAACTCTGGAATTAAACACTGCTACCTTTACCTCTGCCGCCAAATCCGAAAACGGAGTTGTTTATAATCTGCTGGCTATACCCGGCTACAGCCATAATTATACTAAGGAAGAGGGAACCTTCAAACTGCCGACAAAAACTACTCTTATCGGTATCCCGCAGAATACCCAGCCAGTAATCAGGGATATCTCCTTTGAAAAGGAGGAGCTCAGGGGATATCGGGTCCTGCCCGCGCCAAGATTGTCAGTGCGTCAGATTGCTGCTCAAGGCGCTATTGAGCCGATAAAAACCTTAAAAGAGAGCTTTGTTCCTCAAGAGAGCGCTGCTTATCCTGATGCAGATTATCCTGCGCAGATTGTGCAGATAAATGCGGTAAGTTCTCTCAGAGACCAGCGAGTGGCACTGCTGAGTTTCTATCCTTTAACTTATAATCCAGTAAGCGGACTTTTAAACTTTTACAAGCGTATCCGCGTCAAGATAAACTTTCAGACAGATATCCTGTCAGATGAGAATAATGCGCTTAGAGAGCTGCAAGAATACTACACCAGCTCTCCGCGCCTAAAGATTTACACCAGAGGCGAAGGATTGTATAAGTTAGATTACGGCAATATATACAACGCTGGTTTCTACGATATTGTTTGGCTTGATCCCCAGACCATCAAACTCTACCATCATGGCAGGGAGATTCCCATTTATATAAAAGGAGAGGAGGATGGCTGGTTTAATTCTGATGATTACATTGTCTTCTATGCGCCAACGTTTAATTCCATATATTCAGCCAGAGATTGTTATATTCTGGAATACGGGGGGATTAACCTTGGTTTGCGTATGGAAGAGGTAACCCCGCCTACTGCAGAAGCAAGAGTATTTCCTTCTGCCTATTCTTATACTTTGCATGCTGAGGAGAATCAGGATTATTGGCCTGAGGCAGCTGGCCCTGACGATACCACTGACCACTGGTTTTCCTTGAATTATATCTTTAATGACGCCCAGACTGATTTTACTCTGCAGACAAACAATTTATCTGCAGACAGTTCATATGAAGCCTCCCTAAAGATAAAGCTCTGGTCTTGTCTGGAGATACCCCAGAATCACCATATCCAAGTCTTGCTTAACGGCTATGAGCTGACCCAGAAGGATTGGGAAGGAAGGACTTTTCAGGTTATTGAAACTAAATTTCCAGCCAGTTACTTAATTGAAGGCGAAAATACCGTCAGTTTTAATCTTGCGCTGGATACGGGAGAGGAGTTTGACTTAGTCTTGGTGGATTATATTGAACTTTGCTATAAGAAGCGGTTTTCTGCGGAAGAGAATAAAATTACCTTTGATTACTCCTCTTCAGAATTATGTGAGTTTGCTATTCCGAATTTTACTCTTTCTGACATTTCCCTGTATGCGGTCAGCGATGAAACCAGCGTCCAGCGCTTTACAGGATTAATCCCTGCGTTTAACGAAGTGAATAACACCTATACATTAACTTTTAAAGATGCACCGGTTAATTCCAAGAGATACATCGCCCTCCTCCAATACAATGCTCCCGATAGTCTGGCGGTAGACAACCCTTCGGATTTAAAGAGGTTGTCTAATCAGGCGGACCTATTAATTATTACTGCCAAAGATTTTATTGATACGCTTCAGCCACTGGTAGAATTAAGGCAGAGACAGAAGTTAAATGTGCGGGTTGTTGACGTAGAAGATATCTTTGACGAGTTTAATCACGGGGTTAGCTCTCCCCATGCCATTAAAGATTTTTTGAAATACGCCTACAAAAACTGGAAAAGGCCTGCCCCTACCTATGTCTTATTGGTGGGCGATGCCAGTTACGATTATAAAGACTATTATAGTTTAGGCAGGACAAACTTTGTACCTACTTATTTAACCTACACCCAGTATTTTGGACAGACCGGGTCGGATAACTGGTTCGTTTGTCTTGATGAACCTCAGGAGATAAACGGACTGCTTCAGGATGATATCCTTCCGGATATGCTTATCGGCAGATTCCCTGTGCGCACCAGCGAAGAATTAACCAACATTATTGACAAAATCATCGCATATGATACACAGGGTTGGGCTGACTGGCAGAAAAATCTGTTGTTTATCGTGGATGAGGATCCCCAGTTGAGCGCGCCATTCCTGCAGGCCTCTCAGGATTCTATAGGGCTTTTGTCAAAGAACGGAGGGTATCTTGCCGCTCAGATAAGATTAGCGGATTATGCCGATATAAAAGAAGCCAAGGATGAGATTAAGACCAATATCAACAATGGCTCTTTGTGGGTGCAATTCACCGGCCATGGCGCGGTAAAAACCTGGAGTTCAAGCTACGTCTTTACGGATAGGGATATCCTGGAATTAAAGAATTACGGCAAATACCCTTTTATTGAAAGTCTTACCTGTATGGACGGTTTTTACCTGCATCCTTTCATCTATGAATGTATGGCTGAGGTTTTCTTGAAACAGAAAGAAAGAGGCGCAGTTGCCTATTGGTCATCCACAGGAATGACTGATACAGAGGGTCAGCTGGCGATGAATAAAGGACTGTTTGAAGCTGTTTTTGTTGACAAGAATACCAATCTGGGGTCAGCCACTACTCAGGCCAAGGTCTATAGCTATTCTATCAATGGCGCGTATCGGAATGACTGGATATCCACCTGGACATTATTTGGCGACCCGAGTTTGAACCTGAAGATAAAAAAGAAAAAACCCAGAAAGAAAAAACCCGCAGAAGCCCCTGCGCTTACAGGGGCAAGGCCTCGTGGTATAGTTGTATCGGAAACATCCGATAGTCCCGCGATAAGCAATTTTGATCAGTTGTTAAAAACCGCTATCATTAATTTTCCTGCTGCCAAGGCATGGAGAGATTTTGACAAGAGGCCGGAGGATACTTATGAGCCGGTCCCTAATGACTAATCGTCAAGAGCCCAGGACAAGAGCCCAGCAAGAGCCCAGGACCGTTTCCTTTAATCCCCTTGTGTACCAAACAGTTCCATAGGAACTGTCCCTATTCTTTGAAAAAAATGGCTGTTAGATTTTTCCGTATTC
>JAMWCI010000088.1 GCA_023818655.1 Candidatus Omnitrophota bacterium | reverse complement strand
ACGGATAATGCCTTATAAAATCCAACCCTCTAAAATACTGCGCAGCCGCGTCGACTGTTATCAGTATTGAGGATGCAATAATCGCGATTAAAACAACCTTCAGACGTTTATTACTGTTAATCGTCTCAACTAACATAAAATAAATAGCTAAGAATTTTATTTCCTTTCCAAAAAAACCACGCAATGAGAGACGGTAATCAGAAGTAAAAATCAGGGATAAAGCATTAACTGCAATGAACAACGTTAAAGACATATTTAATTCAGTTTCCGGTAACATCCGGCGCAATGGGTAATAACTGCGCATTATAATTTTTTTCAAGATAAAAATAAACGTGGCTATCCAAACAAAAATTTCAACCATTGCTTTTGAAAAAGGCAGACAGAAAATAAGAAGAGATAAAAAAATGGTTATCGCGCGGTCAGAATACAGGGAAATCTTGTCTCTATTTGACATGAATTTTTCTGACTATTTCTTTTGCTTTCTGAACGACTTTTTCTTTATCCGTTAAATTAACGTATCTTTCCAATTCCTTCAGCTGTTTTCTTATGGTAATAACATCAAAATTATCGGAGTGACTAATGTAAATCTTGCCGTGTTTTGTAACTTTATCCCTTTCTTTGTCAAGCATTATTTCTTCTTTGACTTTCTCTCCCGGACGTAAACCAATACACTTTAAATCAATATCTTTACCCAGCTCTAATCCGGACAAAGTTACCAAATCACGGGCTAAATCAACAATCTTTATTTGCTCTCCCATATCCAAAATAAATATCTCTCCGCCAGTTCCTATAGCGGCTGCCTCCAGGACCAAAAGCACAGCCTCCTTTATGCTCATAAAATACCTGGTCGCATCCGGATGGGTTATGGTTATCGGACCCCCTGATTCTATCTGTTTTTTAAATAAAGGTACAACGCTGCCGTCAGAGCCAAGAACATTGCCAAACCGCACGGCCATAAACTTCGTTTTACTGCGCCGCGCTTTAGCCTGGAGAAGAATTTCCGCCATCCTCTTACTTAATCCCATAATATTTATAGGATTAACCGCTTTATCTGTTGAAATCAATACGAATCTTTCCACTTTATAGTGATGCGATGCATAAATAATGTTTCTTGTGCCGAAGGTGTTATTTTTTATCGCGGCCACGGGATTCTCCTCCATCAGTGGTACGTGTTTATAAGCCGCGGCGTGGAACACCACCTGCGGCCTGTATTCAGAAAAAATTCGCTTGAGGAGACTAATATCGTTGATATCTCCGATAACGACTTTTATATCTAAACTTTTATATTTTGTCTTAAGTTCAATAGTTAGAAAATAAAGATTATTCTCGTTATGATCAAGCAAGGTGATTTCTGCGGGAGAGAAATTTGCTACTTGTCTACATAATTCCGAACCAATAGAACCAGCGGCGCCGGTAATTAGAACCTTTTTGTTTTTCAGGTATTCAGCTATCCTGTCTTCATCAATAGTTACACTTTGTCTTCCCAATAAGTCTTCTGGCCTTACCTCTCTGATTTTTACCTGTAATTGACCGTTTATAATCTTGCTTATACTCGGCACAATCTTCAGTTTAATGCTGGGCAATCGACAACAATTAATCAAACCCCTAATAACTTCTCCGGTTGCCGAGGGTATGGCTAAAACAATTTCCTCAACCCCGTAGGTATCTACAACTCTGGCTATTGCATTCCTGTCGCCCAAAACTTTATAGCCATAGATAAAACTATTCTGTTTTACTTTATCGTCATCTATAAAACCGACTACCTCGCCCAATGCGGGGTTGTTTTTGTATTCCTTCAATAACAATATCCCCGCTTCACCTGCGACTACAATGAGCACTTTTGGCCGTTCTTTTATAGGTATAAGGTTACGATATTTTTCTCTGATGATACGCGCTAAGAAACGGATACCTCCGATAAAAGCAGTGCAAATAATAAAATCATTGATAAAAATGAACCGGAGGGCATTTTGGAAATCGTAGATAAAAACATCGCCGATAATAAAAATCGCTGTGGCGACAAGATTGGCCTTGATTATTTGCAAAATATCATCAACGCTGACGTACCTCCAAAGCCCATGAAAGAGACCGAAATAATAATATACTAAAAATTTTACGATAAGAAGCAATGGCAAGGTCTTTAAAAAAAGCAGCGTATATTCCCTGGAAAGCAAAAACTCAAAACGTAGCATAAAAGACAAATAATAAGACAGGAATATCAGTAACAAATTAACGCATATAATAAGCGGTCTTCGGTATTTTACTATAATTGCCTTATAACTCTCTTTCTTTTCAGGCGTCATCAGTGCTTTACTCCTTCCCTCTTTATGACTTTAAGCACTGTAATCAGGATAATTTTAATATCCAGAAGAAAATTTCTGTTTTTTAGATAATAAGTGTCGTATTCAACCTTTTTCGGAATAGGCAGGTCATCCCTGCCGTTAATCTGCGCCCATCCGGTAACCCCTGGCATAAGCGTGTGCACATTATTTTTTGTCCTTAACTCTATCAAATCATTCTGATTAAACAACGCCGGTCTGGGGCCTACAAATGTCATATCTCCCCATATTATGTTAAATAATTGCGGTAGTTCATCCAGACTGAATTTACGCAAGAAAGAACCTATTGGTGTAATATAGCACTCCGCGTCTTTAAGAAGATGCGTGGCAACCACCGGGGTATTCCGGAGCATCGTGCGGAATTTACACATCTTAAATATCCTGTTGTCTTTACCTATCCTGTCTGTCCAGTATAGTATTGGACCGGTGGAGGTCAACTTAATAATTGCTGAGATGATAAGCATCGGCAGACTTAAACAAACCAGCAGAGAAAAAGCTATAATTATATCAAAGATACGTCTCGACATTTTTGATAGTATTTTACGGTATCTTTTAAACCTTCTTCAAGGCTAAAAGGCGTTTTCCAACCCAGCAGATTTTTGATTTTGCTATTGTCAATCAAAATGGTCCCTGTCAGCTTCTCTATCTCTTCGCCTTTCCCTACAATCCTGCATAATGTCTTTAATATAGCGGGGTTCAAAGAAAATAAAATCGGTTTCTTATCCATAGCTAAAGCAAGCATCTTTATTAAATCCGGAGTAGAGATATCCTGGCCATCGCTTACCATAAAAGTCTGTCCTGCCGCCAACGGATGAGTAATACAGGTAATAATGGCGTCTATTAAATTTCCGAGGTAAATAAAACTGCGCTGATTATGTATAGCCTTAAAAGGCAAAGGCAAGCCCAACGCCACAGCATCAAGCAAACTCTTAAAATTAGACTTTACCCCCGGACCATAAACCAATGGGATGCGCAAGACTACGGTCTGCAGACCGGTTTGGTTAGCGATGTAAGCCAATAAATCTTCTGCTTCCCGCTTACTGATGCCGTAGGCATCTTTTGGCTCAGGGGCATCTTCTTCTGTATAAGGCCTGCAAGAGCCTTCGCCATTTACTTTAACCGAACTAATGAAAATAAATCTTTTAACCCCTGCCTGCGCAGCCATATGGGCAAGACGGCCGGTCCCCGCCACATTGACCTTCCGAAAAATCTCTAAGGAATCGAACTTCTTCTTCCTTACCTGAGTTATAGCTGCTAAATGAATAACTGTCTCTACTCCCATTAACGCATTTTGCCACTGTGTATGCGGACCGATTTCACCCACCTCAATAGTCTCACAATCAGTAAACCGTCCATTTTCCTTGCTCCGTACGCATGCGCGCACATTAAAACCAGCCTGACGAATAGTGCGGCATAAGGCCTGACCGATAAATCCGTTTGCACCAGTAACTAAAACATATCCTTTTCTTGTGTCAGACATATGAAAGGCGATATAAATTTCTTATAGTTTCCCTGTTTACCTGTTTTCTCTCCATATCAGAAAACCATCCCCATTTATTAAAATACTTAATCCCTGATTCAATCAGGCGTTTAAGAATGACTGCGTCCCTGTTGGAATCCCTTTGATAACTATGGTAGACGGCGGCATATGGATAATATACGGTTCGATATAGCTTATGTATCCTTCTTGACAAATCCACATCTTCAAAGTAAAGGAAAAACCTCTCGTCAAATGTCCCCACTTTCTCAAAAACATCAGTTCTTACAAACATGAAGCAACCGGATAAATACGGCACATCCATCATCTTCTCGTAATCGGCAAATCTAAGTTCATACTTGCTAAGCAGATTAACCAAAGGATTTAAAATCCTGCTATTGAGCTTTCTGAATAGTAAATCGTAAGGTGTCGGCAACAAACGACACAGATACTGTAACGAGCCGTCAGGGTACAACACCTTTGGCATAACTGAACCTACCTCTGGATGATGCTCCATAAAATTAAACAAAGCGTCTATCGTCCCCTTATCAAAATAAACATCCGGATTTAAAAGCAAGGAATACTTGGTTTTTCCTATCATTTTACGTAGGGCAATATTATGTCCAGCAGCAAAACCCAAATTATTACGATTAAAGATATATTCCATATTTTTACCGGAACAGACATCTCTAAGTTCATCTCTCGGAGAATTGTCTATTAGATAAAGGTAGGTATTTAACGCGGTATCAAAAAAACTTGCAATCGCTCTCTTTAAAGTTTCTTTCTCGTTTTTGAATACTACTATCGAACCAGCAACGTCATACATAGTTTTCTTCTATTATTTTAATCGGTGGCAAAATTGGTATATTTTTCACATAATATAATATCAAAAAGTTCTTCCCAGTTTTGAACAAAAGGAGCAGGAATAACACTGGGCGTGGTTTTATCAAAAACAATTGTTTTATCTATAAAATCCTTCATTGCATCCGCCAATTGCCCAGCGTTATCAGGGTTAAAAAATTTAACCTTATCATATGAACCTATGGTTTCACGGGCATATTCCAAATCTGCCAAAAGAATTGGTTTTAAAAAAAGCTTTGCCTCAATTATCGGGACCCCCCACGTTTCAAGCCTCGAAGGAAAAATTATACAAGTTACGTTATTATAAAGCTCAAAAATCTTCTCCCTGGGCTGAATCCCTAAAAATTTGATGTTTCTCACATGCTTGAAAGAATTGTAAATATATCTTGAATATCGATTTTCATTTCCGGATATGGTAAGCACAACCTGAAAATCATTAATCCCTTGTTTTAACAATATCTCTGCGGCTTTACAAATAACTTCAAAATTTTTGAAAACCCTGGGAAAAGCAGGATAGAGAAAAATATGCGTATCTATGGGCGAAGGATTGATTTTAATTTTTGAACTTATGGTTGGATGCGCAACAATAACTCTCTTAACACCGAAGAGTTGCTGAAATTTCTTTCTAATGGCATCTTGTTGCACAATTATAAAATTATTCTTCAGGATATTAATGGCATACAGATAGCGATAAAATAGGTTAAACAACGTAAATTTGTACTCTCCCAGATACAAATCTTTTAATGATAATGAATAAAACGGAGAGGGATTATGGCAATAAACTGCCCGGATATCCGCCCTTACATTTGGAGTTATATCGTGTAAAGATAACCAAAGATGCGGATTAAGTTTTTTTGAAAAATTAAAAAAATATATATATTCGTAGAATAAACGCGCCAACCAGGTTTTTTTAGCCCAGGGAAAAGAATAAAACTTGATATTCCTGTAATTAAAACAGCGGCTATCATTAACTAAGGCGATAACTTCATATCTGTCGGCAAGGTTCTCCGAAAGATATTCCAAACATTCTTTTAAAATTGTCAATGGTCCGGCTTCAATTAGATTAACCGCGGAAATAACTATTCTCTTTTTCACCAAAGATAACCCGTGTTACGCTAAGGATCTCCCGATTCGGGCATTCTTGTATGTAAAATAATAAGCCAATGCAAAGAATATAAAACCGCCATAAAAATAATTTCCCTGCCTTAATAGATGCAAAATAAACAGACAGAGGATGGCATTGCTAAAAATCCAAAAATAGTTATTCTTTCTTCTGGAGACGTAGAATTTA
>JAMWCI010000087.1 GCA_023818655.1 Candidatus Omnitrophota bacterium | reverse complement strand
CATAGTAAAGTACGATCGATTACTCGTGCCAGACCCCATTGCCGTAGCCGAAAACTCCGTGGGCCCAAAGCTCTTCTGGCTAAGACCCTTTATCAAAATCGGAGCAATAGCCGGACTCAGTTCCGTAATCCTAGTCTTTATGCTGGGACAGCCCCGGATATTCTATTCGATGGCAAGGGACGGCCTGCTACCGAAATGGTTTGCATCAGTGCATCCAAGGTTCCGAACACCCCATATTACAACTATACTGACGGGCATCCTGGCCGCCTTCTTTGCGGGTCTATTCCCGATAGGCATTTTGGGAGAACTCGTGTCCATCGGGACGCTTTTTGCCTTCGTCATAGTGAGTGTGAGCGTGCTCGTGCTCCGTTATACCCGCCCGGACATCCCACGGGCATTTAAAACGCCCCTGGTTCCCCTGGTACCCATACTGGGTGCCGCTATAAGCCTAATACAGATGCTGTCACTGCCACGCGATACATGGCTCAGGCTGGTTATCTGGCTGGCTATAGGACTCCTAATCTATCTATCCTATGGTTATAGGCACAGCCTGGCTCGGGCGAAACTTCAGCAGGTGGATTAATACACATACCGTCCCCGTCGATGAATCCATTTCTACCTCAGCCAATGAGAAAAGACATAGTCCAATCCGACTGTTTCCACGCCTTCTACTGGCTCAATAACGCATAGTAACACCCCGCCACCCCTCATAAAGTCCAACTGCATGAAGCCCGGATGGAGGTGGGCAAATAGGGTGTTTTCACCATCGGTCACGGTGCTCTCCCCTACCTTACCGCTCGACCCAGCGCCGCTAACCAGTATAAAATCAAGATCACAATGGAAATAATCATCTGCATTCTGAATGATGTATACAAATAAATTAACGAAGCTATCAAATAAACTACCGCAATTCTCTGTAAAACTCCTGGAATTCTTACAGTTGAAAAATTAAAGTAAGGAAACAAATGAAGAAACATTCCAAGAGCAAAAATTATTAAAGACCTTTTAATAACATGAATAAGTAAATCTTTTTTTGAATCACCCTTCTCTAATCTTTTCTTAAAAGAAAGCGTCATTGCAACACCAACTATGAAAAGGAAGAATGGAAAAATAAAGTCTGTTGGTGTCCAACCGTGCCATTCTGCATGTTTTAATGCGGGATAGATTGACGACCATGTTCCAGGATTATTAACTAAAATCATTCCTGCAATTGTCAATCCACGAAATACATCGAGAGAAATTAGGCGGGAAGATTGTTGTGGTGTTTGCATTTTATGAATATCTCTGTGTTCTTTCTCCGTGTTCTCTGTGAATTCAGTGGTAAAGTGAATGGTGGGCGCTAAAGGACTCGAACCTTTGACCTCCGCCTTGTAAGGGCGGCGCTCTGGACCAACTGAGCTAAGCGCCCATAAATCAAATTTTCAAATTTACTGATGCAAATTTAAGAATGATTGTTGGTTTAGCAAAATTTTTATAGTGCAGAAGAGAAGTAGAGCAGCAGAGCAGTAGAAACTACAATAAAGAAAACATTTAAGCAGACTAATTTCAAATTAACAAGAATTAAGTACATTTTAGATTGAAATAATAAAAAGAGGGAATTGTGACTTAATCTTGTTTTTAGTTTATACTCAATTACAATTCAACACCTTCGGTGTTGTAAATGCACTGCAAAGCAGTTCAACTATAAAAAGCCGCATCTGACAATCTGTGGGGAAAACAACAACAGTGAGAAAAAAGAATATTCTGCAGATATCCTTCGACAGATAATCTTTGAGCAACCGGCCGCCATTACTACTGAAGCAATTAAATTAGCGGTTGAAAAAAACATTGATATTGTGTGGTTTTTTGAACAAGGCATAAGCTATAGTATAGAGAGGATTATTTAGCCTATGGTACCATCCAGATACTTTTGTATGTTCGTATGCAAGCCAATCCCCGGTTTGGCAATAACAAAAAAGATGAAAAACTAAAGTGCCTAATACAGGAAGTAACATATTAATGATATTTAATTTTATCTTTCCCAAATTAAAGTTTCTTGCTAACATATATTCATATAACATAGGCAGCGTTATCAGGATACCGTATGGCTTAGTCAATGACAAAAAAAATCCGGCTATTCCGGCCCGGAACAACCTCTGTCTCCTGGTATAGTAAAAGCATACAAGTAACAACATAAGGTATAATGACTCAGCCAAAACTCCCGAGAAAATAAATGATGAAGGAAAGATAAATAAATATTTTATTGTTCTCAACGCAACAGTCTCATCGCCATCTAACAAGACTAACTTATACAGCAATACACCGCTTATAATAAGAGAGAGATTGGCTACAAATAACGCAGCAACAACATTACTATGCAGAATATAACCTATCACTTTTATCAAGAAGGGATACAACGGGAAGAACGCATAGTTTGTCTGACCGTATGACAATATCCCTTTTGGATACCATTGCCCGGCAACACGAAGATACCAGTTGCCGTCCCAGGCAATCCACATATCTAACAACTCCTGATGTGTATGCAACCATACATTCGCATGCTTGGTAAACGGCAAAATGAGAGCACGCGAGACTATGCCAATGACAATAAGAACCACTCTCGTTGCCATAAAAAAACCCAAGATATATTTTACCTCTTTTGTAAGTTTTCGGGTAAAATAAGAAATAAAACAAAAAATATATCCTCCTTTTTTATTATTTTTTTCTAGCTATAAAAATTATCTGTAAACCACCAAGATATCCATAAAAACGCGACCAGAAAAGAACTGCCCTAACTTCATCAAATCCAACATTGCGCACTTCATCCAATAACTGCCAACCAAACTCATGAAATGTCAGAATACCTTTGCTGTTAAGCGGGTCGCTGTGATATAACGGCTCTAACAGATGTACCACAGTGCCGGAAGAATCAAGCTCAGCTCTAACCTTGTTTTTGAATTCGTCCAAGTGGAATGGTACCGTAAAAACCAGCGCCCCATTTTTTGTCAATATCCGGGAAAATTCTCTCAATGCTATTTTATATTCTGGCATATGTTCAAGGACATCCATGCAGAGCGCAAAATCAAACTCGCCATCATTGAAAGAAAGCTTCTCCAGCGACTCGTTCCTGACGCCGTCTTTCCTTATCGCACCCAGAGGAATTTCTTTCTTTAGATATTCGCTGCCAATTAGACCAGGAAAACGTTTGTGCATAAATTGATAGAAATAAGAGAGTTGCTCAGTCAAAAAAATTTTTTGGCTAAGAGAAGGTTGACAATCGTTTAAGAATATATGGAGGATTGCCCGCTGTCTATTGCTAAGGTTGCATATAGGGCATACCAGTCTTTCTCTCCAATTAGGGACACTGTGGACTATACCCCCAAAATCGTAGTCAATCATAAATGATGTAGGCGTATTACAAAGATAACAGAATCCCTCTATCGCAAAACGCTCCTTTCCTTCTGATTCGCTAATAATCTGTCGTTCCACATCGCTGGTAAGCAAAAATATCCGATGCTCCCATTCTAAAAATAGTTTGTATTCCTGATAAGAACAGATTGTTATCTGAAATAATCCGGGTAACATATTAAAATGAATTTTCTTTTACAATAAGAAAAAGTAAATGCTTAAACCCAAGGATTTAAGCTCTCTACGTTAGCTTCTTTAAACTTAGCTAAAAATTTTACCCTATTTATTTCTTGGTACTTTTTCATTCCTGAATGAATATCGACTCCTGCAGAGCTTCCCTCGTTATGCACCGCAACGCAACTGGGGGTATATACGGTGTATATACCATGGCTATGCAACCGGTATTGCCAGGCAGAGTCTTCGTAATACATAGGGTGAAAATCATCATCAAGCGCTCCAAATCTCTCAATCATATCTCTACGCATATAGAGTAGGCATCCGGAAACATATCCCACATATCTCTGCCTGTTATACTCTGGCTTATCAGGAGACTCCCCCCTCCCAATATTCCTTCCCCTTCCGTCATTATACAATTCTGCCCCTGCTTCTGAAAGGTAACCGTAAACATCAAGGATCTTCCCGCCTGCAGCGCCAACTTTATTGGAAATATACGCGACATTATAAAGACTCATCAGCCACATCGGAGAAAGCACCTCGATATCGTTATTTATCAAGACCACGTCGTACTGCTTATACTTCTCAATGATAAAGTTATTAGCGCGCACAAAGAATTCATTATTCTGATTGTAATAAAAATCAATAAGTCCTTTATAGCGCACAACATACTCCGACATCATCTCTTTGGAACCATCCGTGCAACCGTTGCATACCACCGCAATCTTATAGTTTGGATAAATGGTTTTCTCGAGTATTGAATCAATACACCTCCTGAGAAGATGTTTTTTGTTATAGCTAATTATTGATAGCACTATTGGCTTACACCATAATGAAGCGTCTATAATCTTCGCGTTATCGGCTTCATTAGTTAGTGCAAGGATTTTGCGTAAAGCCCGTTCATTCATTTCCGTCAAATCAATCTCTCCGGAGAAAACACGTATTAGGTTATCTACGAACTCATCTGTAGTGGTTGCAATAAGGGCTTCTTTATTATGCTGCAGATTAATTCCCTCATTACCCGCAGGTGTCGTCAGCACCGGCAGACCGCTACAAATGGCATGACAAATCTTTCCTTTGATTCCTGCACCGTATTTAAGTGGTGCCAGAAACGCTCGGGCTCTTCTGTAATATCTGGAAAGGTTCTTCACGTATCCCGTAACAATGGTATGTTTACCATCGTGTAACTTTCTTATACCTGAAGGTGGATTATACCCTATAATGTAGTAAACTAGACCTTCCCCCGTTTTTTCTCGAAAGGCATTGCAAATCTCATACCCCCACACTGCTGCGCTTTCATTGGGAGGATGGTTAAAATTACCCACAAAGATTACACCATTACCATTAGGAACTTCAATATACCGCGAATGCCTCCTATGAATATTAGAGACAATCTTCACTTTACAATCCGGAATCTCCTTTAAAATCTCTTCTCTGTCATTTTCCGTCACAGCCCATACCGCATCTGCTTGCTGATACACCCTTATCTCCTGCCGCTTATGTTGCTGGAGCTGTTTATAGGTTATCTCTAATGCGCCTGTATCTTTACCCCTTGTTTCTCTAACCCAATGCACATCAACCGAATCAACGATAGTTTTTGTGTGAGGCAAAATCTCTCTGACTAAATTCAAATATTTTATGGCGGTATCGGGCCAGCAAAAAATACACACGTTGTATTCTTCTCCTTTGAGTCTAGACAAGAATCGCATAGGATTGCTGTATGTCTTGATACCCATTTTTTTGACCGCCTTAAGATATCGTTTATCAGCACGACTAATCGCTTCGCAGAGAAAAGTCACGTCATAATCTTTTTTCCTTAATATTCTGAGTATCTCAAACAGTCTATTACCGCCACTTTCCTGATCGTATTTCGGCAGGGTTGGTGCCAAACAAAGTATTTTCACGCTTCTAGACGTACGGCAATAATGAATATTTCTTGCGTCAGGAGGACGTCTCTTCTCTACTTCAAACGGCACAACTACGGAAGGTATGCCCAAGTCATCAAACCAGAAACTTCCCTCTTTGAGCATATTGACCTTTAAGAGGTAACTGCCCTCCTCTAATGCAAGTGTATTAAACTCGAAATTAAAATCTATTCGGCTTCCCGGAGGAATAAATTTACCATCAAGATAAAAGCGCATCTCGCCTACGGGATCTTGTATAGCACCGTCTTTATATATCCTGCCTCCGACATGGAAAGCTGTCTCCCGGCTCTCGCAGCGGTTATCCCAGGGCTTGATGCCGGTATTCTCTACCGTACCAAAAACTTTTAAAATAATGTTACGCATGACCCATTGTGACGAAAGCGTAATACGCGCCCCATATTTGTTATTCCTCTTCTCTACTTCAAACGGCACAACTACGGAAGGTATGCCCAAGTCATCAAACCAGAAACTTCCCTCTTTGAGCATATTGACCTTTAAGAGGTAACTGCCCTCCTCTAATGCAAGTGTATTAAACT